>JAQSXN010000101.1 GCA_029256665.1 Paenibacillus sp. | reverse complement strand
GCTCGACTTGCATGTATTAGGCACGCCGCCAGCGTTCGTCCTGAGCCAGGATCAAACTCTCCATAAAGGTGTTTGACTTGCTCAAATCGATACTAGCTTTTAAAACATATCGCTCAATGTTCAGTTTTCAAGGAACAACTTTTTTCTTGTTTGCCTCTGTTTTTCAGCGGCGAAGAGTATCTTATCATGTATTGAATAAGGATTGCAAGCTTTTATTCAAACTTTTTTTCGAGTTCTTTTTCCAGGGTTCGCTAAATTTCGCTACTTTAATGAAGGAGTAATAAAATCATTGCGAATTTAATGGCTATTTTTGATCGTGATTTAGCGTACTGTTCTTCGTGAACTGCGAATGCTTGCCGTTATCCCGCGGATTATGATACATTGTGGCTTCCGCTATTTCTTCGAGTTATTACCGCGAGTAAGACTTTGTTTCGCCCCCCAAAGTTGTACACAAGTGGATAACTCTTTTTTATGCGGGCATCCATCAACAAATGGATTGTGCGTATGTGCACAAACTCTGTGCAAAACGTTTCCCGCAATCAACTGAATTGCGCGAATATCCACAATATTTTACTATTCGTAGGGGGATCTAACCTTTTTCCCTTTACTCACATCTGGATAACTGAAATCAGCCTAACATACCCATGCGACATAAAGTCGAATGTGCATAAGTCTAGCGCATCCAACTCTCCGACTAGAAACGAATTACGCTGCTAACTTCACAACTTAAATAAACAAACTAGAACCCCCTGCTCGTCATAGAGCCGGGGGCCCTCCCGTTGTGCCCGCGCCTTACGGCACGTATTCGAACTTGACGGCATCGGCGACGACGATCCCCGTCGTGCCGTCCGTGCGAATTGTCACGCTGCCGCCGGCAGCGGCGCCGAAGCTGAACGTTCCGAGCGGATTCCATGCGCCGCCATTGTCCGTCTGATCGACGTAAACCGTCGTCGTTCCACCGTCGTGGACGATGTCGACCGGGATTTGAGCCGATCGGTTGACATGCTCCGGCCATATCATGGATACCAAATATGTGCCCGTCTCCGGGAGGACGGCCGCGAACGTGAAGGATTTTGCCCCTTTGCCCGCGTTGTCGTCATGCATGTAGTTGGAGCCGTAACGGTCGACCTGAGTGGTCGAAGCTTTCCAAGTGCCTACCCGCGTCGCGCCGGCATCGAGATTGTCGACGATGATCGGCTCCGGCTCCGGATCCGGAGCCGGCACGCGCAGCCACCTAACGGCATCCGCAGCCACATGCCCCGTCGTCCCGTCGTTGCGAAGCGTTACACTGCCGCCGCTCCCTGCGGCGAAAGTATACGTACCAAGCAGATTCCACTCTCCCCCATTGTCGGTTTGATCAATGGATACAACATCCGAACCGCCGTTATAGACAATGTCTACGGGGATGCTCGTCGCGCGGTTGAAGTGCTCCGGCCATGCCATATAGACCTCGTACGTGCCGCCTTCCGGCAAGTCCGGGGCGAATGTTATCCACTTCGCTCCTTTGCCGGCATTGCCGTCGTGGAAGTAGTTGACGCCGTATTTGTCCGTGCCCACCGTTCCCGTCAGCCAGCCCGCGCTCTTTGTAACCGCTCCGGGCGCGTCGGCGTTGTCGACGATTACCTCCGCCGGGGCAGGCGCCTCGCCTAGCCCGAACGATGCTTTGAAGGTTTTGCCTCTAGCCAGATTCACGTTCACCGTCAGCTTGATCGTCGGGCTCAGCTGCGTTACCGTAATGCCGGGATCGGCACTGTACGATAATGCCGCGCGATCAAGCTCAAGCTGGATAGTGCCCGTATTCGCCTGCGTGGGATCGCTGACGGACACCTCGAGCAACTCGCCGTCCGCCGACTCCATGGTCATGACGGATGCCTTCTTGTTGGACTTGATCAAATCCGCCTCGTGCGTGCCGTCGCTCCAGAAGTTGGCGCCGACGATGCCAAGCCCGTTGTCGCGCACCGCCTGAACCTCGGCCGTGTTGGCCAGCACTTCGATCGACGGAGCGGCGGCATACGAAGCCACTTGGGCGCTCGTCCGATTAGGAAGCAACACGTATTCGTAAGACGCGGCCGAAGGATTGGCCCCATGATCGAACCACATCGTCATATAGTTGTTCGTAATGTTTCCGCTCGGCGTGCCCGGGCGCGTGTTGATCTGGCTCCACTTGCCCGTCCGCGCCTCTCTTACGGCATGGATGTCGGCCGGCTGCGGGAAGTAGTAGCCGATGTCGGAGCCGGGTTGGCCCCCCGCCAAATGCGCCCACTGCACGCCCGTCAGCGTATCGTTCCAGCCAAGGCTGGACGGCTGCGCCGCGCCGTTCACGGTAAGCGCCTCCCCCCCGGCCGCGCCTAGCTTGCGGTTCTCGACGATCGTCTCGACGGCGATGCCGGCCGTGCTTTCGATGCCCGCGCCAAGCGCGACGATCTCGTCGTCGAACATGAACCACGACTTGCGCGCGTCCAGCGTGTTGCCCGTATACGACAAATCCATGCCGGATAAGCCGTACAGCCCGGACATCTCCGTGCCGCCGGTCCAATTGTTCGCGCTAAGATGCGCTGCGGTTGCCGTACCCGACAACACGGTCGTGCCCGGCAGTCTGTAACTGTTGACCGTCGGCCAGTACCCGTCGCTGAATTGCCCGAGATCTCCGTTGTAGAGATTCGTAACGCCTGCCGACGTGTACCAGCCTCTGTGATTTTCGTTATTGATCGCCTCAAACGTAGAGATCCGGCTAGAATACATGGCGAGGCCGAAAGCGTAACCGGGACGAAGCTGCACGGCGCGGTCCATCCCCGAGTATTGTTTGTACAGTAGCAGCTCTCCGGCCGGCGTTATCGAAGCATCGTCCGCAATCGTTTTCGCCAAAGCTACCATAGGAACCGATGCCGATTCGTAGAAGTTTTGGTAGGTATCCTGCGCGACCCAAGCCTTGACCATGCTTTTGAAATCGGCCGCTTGCTGCGCCGGGGCAATCCGCGCGAGTTGAACAATGCTTTGAATCGCGGCATTCCCGGCATCGTGATCCTGCGCGTATTCCCGCGATATCTCCCTTCCTCGCACGTTATCCATGATGGCGCCTTTATAAATCAAAGGCTGATACGCTTCGTACACCCATCGCCAGACGTTCGCGAGATCCGGATCCGTCACTTGCCATGTCGTGCCCTGCAGCAAGTTCAGCAATTCGCCCACCGCTTTGATGAGAGGAAGGCCGTATCCGCCCGTGTAAGCGTACGTCGTATGTTGGACGAAAGAGCCGTCTTGATAGAAACCGTCGCCTTTCGTGACGTAATCGAAAATCTGGGATAAGCCGTCCCTGGTGGCAGCCAGCTTGACCGGATCTTTGACGAGAACGCCTCTGATGCCCACGACAAGCGCCTTCCATGAACGGTTGGCGCCAGTCAGCGTCACCGCTGGCGTGAATCGTTCTACGGATGCCGCGTAATTCGCGACCTGAGCCGGACCTAGCGCATCGTACATAAGGACGACGATATCGTTAAGCTGCATCGGGATGCCGATCTGCCAATCCCACCAGTTGCTCGTGCCGCTCGGCGTCGTCGTCACGTTCTCGTGATAGCGGGTCGCGTACATATAATCCAGCGCCCCTTCGATATCCGTTTCCAGACCGGAGTCGCCGTACAGCGCGGAGCCCTCCGTCGAATAGGCAAGCGCCATAATCTTTAAGCGCTCATACGTTTGCCGAATATGCACGGAGTTGCCAATTCCGGGAATGTCGCTCCAGAGCGCCGCGCGCTCCGCCGAGACGTTCATGGTCGACCAATAGCCGTCCGCATCCGCGGCAAGCCGGGCCGCGGCCCCCGCGATGTCGGCATCCGAAGTATTTATGCCCGTCCCTCCCGTAAGCAGCGTTCGCCAGTTCTCCCTGATCGCGTCGAACTCGTCGGCTGCATGAGCCCTTTCCGTTGGCCAAGCTCCCATCGACGAGAAAGCCAATAGCAATATCAACGTAATCCAACCGCCTTTCATAGCCATCTTCTTCATTCGAATCATCCTCCCGACTATTATTTAAAGCGCTTTCAACGACTGTTATTATGGACGGCTCCATCCCCGCGAAACCATCCCGAATCGAGAAATGGCATTCGATTTCGAGAGAACGCCCGTCAAGATGCCCGGATTCGATTCCAGCATAAAATATTCCTTCGGCTCTGTATATGGCTTGTCCACATGATGCTAAAATTGATCATCCATATCTCGGAATACATCATGGCGGACTTTGCCGGCTTCATACTATGATTTGTTTTGTAAGCGGATTCACAAAGGAGGAGGGGGTCCAGCAACTCGCGAATCGCGGTTCGCGTCGGCAGCGCATCACGAGCTTGCTTATCGTCTATTGATTCATCTACTACGAATTGGAGGTTAGTTTATGTCATTAAGAACACTCGCCCGAATAAAGGGCCGGCGGTTGGTTGCGTTAAGCTTGGGAGTCGCGCTCGTCCTTCCCGGCATCTCCGCGAGTCCGGAGGACGCGGCGGCAGCCGTCGCCCCCCTCCCGGGCCCAAGCAATCCGCTCGTGTACGACGATTTCTCCGGCGGCGGCATCTTCAAGCAGAACTGGATGAACTGGTGGAATCAGGACGGCGGCACCGGCACCTTCGCGAAGGCGACGGAGGATTCCCGTACCGTAGGGAAGTTCGCCCAGACACCGGCTTCGGCGAGCTCCTGGGCGAAATTCCAGCCCTGGAACGAGACGGTCGACGTCAGAGGTTACCGCTACCTCAACTTCCCGCTCAAAAATCCGGGTTACCCCGACGCGAGGCTCCGGATCGTCATCAACGACGGATCGCGCAATTACACGCTTGCGAATTGGGTGCCGGTAGACGGCGACTGGACGGTCAGCCAATTCGACCTGGACGCGCTCTCCCCCGCCATCAATAAGAAAAACATCAAATTCGAAATCTGGCTCAGACAAGCTAGCGGCGCCTACGGCGAGATTTGGATGGACGACATTACCGCTTCGACCGCCTCAAGCGGCACAGCTCCGGCATTGTCTGCCACGAACCTGGCTTCCAACGCCGGCTCCATCCATAACCAAAATACGCTGTACACATTCTCCGCAACCTACACCGACGCGGATAACGAGAAGCCTTACGCCATGGAGGTCATCCTCGACGATTCGGCCTACGCCATGACCGAGACGAACGCCGCCGATACGAATTACGCCGATGGCAAGGATTACGTCTATATGACGAAGCTGCCCGTCGGCAGCCATTCCTATTACTTCCGCGCGACGGATCTGACTTCGGACGGAGCGTCGACGGCTTTGACGCCCGGACCGACCGTCGTGTTCTCCGAGCAGACGATCGACGTCGTGGTCAGCCAAGCGGGGTATAGCGCCAATGACGTGAAAAACGCGCAAGTCGCCTCCACCGTTAAGCTCGTCGATACGTCCTACGAGGTACTGAGCGGCTCAAGCGTCGTCGCTTCCGGTAATATGACGTACGAGGGAGTCACCTGGGGCAAGCATGTCTACAGCATCGACTTTTCCGCGATCACGACGTTAGGCAGCGGCTACACCGTCAAGACGAACGGCATCTCCTCCTTCCCGTTCGCCATCGAAACGAACGTCTGGAACAACTACAAGGACGAGATGACGGCGTTCTACCGCTTGCTTCGGGCGAGCGTCCCCACGTCGGAATCCTACCCGCCGGGCTACAGCTCCGTCGCGCCTTCGGCCAAGCTGTACCACGGCGCGGGCCACCTGGACGACGGAGCTTCGGCGGACGGCACGGCGCATTACGACCTGACCGGCGGCTGGTACGATGCCGGCGATTACGGCAAGTACGGCGGCAACCAGTGGGTCGGCGCCCAGATCGCCCTTGCCTACGTCCGTTACGCGGACAAGGCCAGCGTGAAGTTCGACAACGACAGCAACGGCGTGCCCGACCTGATCGACGAAGCGATCTGGGGCAGCGAATACGTCATCAAGTTCGCCGACCAGCTCGGCGGCGCGATGTACAACCTCCGCAACAACGCTTCCTTCGTCCATCCGGAGAAGGCGACGGACAATATCATCGGCACGGCGGACGACCGCAAAATCGTCGATTACGGCGTCGGCGGCTCCGCCAAGGCGGCCGGCACCCTCGCGGCTACGGCGCGCGCGATCTACGCGGCCATCGCGGAAGGCGACATCGATTCCGCCAAAATCGCGGAGCTGACGGCGTTCGCCGAGGAAGCCGAAGCGGCCGCGGTCGTCTTTTACGAATATGTGCTGGACCATTACAACGATCCCATCGGCTCGTACAGCACGCGCGGCGGCATCGACAACTCCATGCTGCTGGCCGACGTCGAGCTGTATCTGCTGACGAACGAACAGGATTACAAAGACGCGGCCACGACCAAAATCAACGCGCTTGGGTTCGGCGATATCTATACGACGAACTATTGGGACATGCGACCGATGTCGATGGCGGAATTCTACCCGGTTGCGGATGCTTCGACCCAGGCCCATATTCAGGATCTGCTCAAGCAGCAGGTCGATTATTTCCTCTCGTCGGCCGACGACACGCCTTACCACGTGCTCAACCAGTTCAAGAACTTCGGCGTCAACGAGCCGCATGCTTCGTATCTGGGCGACCTGCTGCGCTACTACGAGCTGTTCGGGGATCCCGCGGCGCTGAACGGCGTGCTGAAAGGATTGTACTGGATCTTCGGCGCCAACCCGTGGAACATCAGCTGGGTATCCGGCATCGGCTCCGACTACGCCGACTTCCCGCATACCCGCTTCGACGAAGAATCGGGCAAGCCGGAGGGCAGGGGAATCGTCTTCCCCGGCGCCATGCTCAGCGGACCGAACATCAAGGATACGAAGGACAAGAACAGCATCAGCCCTTGGTATCAAGACCGCTCGCTCTATCTCGACGACACGAACCAATGGCGCTACAACGAATTCAGCGTCAGCATTCAAGCCGGTCTGCTCTATACGATCATGGGCCTTAGCGCGACGGACAGCGTCTCAGTCCCTGCCGGCGCCAACCCGCAGCCTCTTCCCGTTCTTTCCCCGGTCATCGGAGAATCCGTCCGCGGCAACGTGACGATCTTCGCCGGTCCCGCAAGCGGGCTCACGGGCATCTCCCATTCGCAGCCGAGCGGCGGCTGGATGCCGATGTCGGCATCGGGAGAAGCGTTCTCCGGCACGGTTGACGAAAGCGCGACCGCGCCGTACACGAATCGCCGCATCGACGTTCGCGGCACGGACGCGATGGGCAACGATACGTACAGCTCCACGCACTACATGGTCGCGGCGCCGCTTCCCGATCCTTCCACTCCTCTGGTCTACGACGACATGGGCGGCGGGGGCGTATGGGGATCGACCGGCGGCAACAATCAATGGGTGAACTGGTATACGCAGAACGGCGGCACGACGACCTTTGCCAAGACGACGCTCGACGGACGCACCGTCGGCAAGTTCACGCAGACGCCGGGCTCGACGACGTCGAACGCGAAATTCCAGCCATGGCATGATTCCGTGGATCTGTCGGGCTATCAATATTTGAACTTCGGCGTCAAAAATCCGGGCCATCCGGACCTGCGCATGAAGATCGAGCTCTCCGACGGCACGCGCACGTTCAACCTGACGGGCGGCTGGGCCAGCGTGCCGAGCTCCTGGACGGATCTGCAGTATAACCTCGACGGCTTGGCGTTCCCCGTCAACAAGAAGGCCGCGAAGCTCTCGATCTGGCTCAACCAGACGACCGGCGCTTACGGCGAAATGTTTATCGACGAAATCAAGGCGACCAACATCGCCGGCGGCACCGCGCCGACGTTGACGGGAGGAACCGTGGATTCGGCAACCGGCGATTCCGCCACGGACTTTACGTTCGGCGTGACTTATACGGATGCTGACAATCAGGCTCCGTTTACGATGGAGCTGGTACTGGACGGCGTCGTTCGCAAGATGGCGGCCGTCGATCCAACCGACAACAACTATACGGACGGCAAGGCGTACACGTATACGACCAGGCTCCCGATCGGCGTTCACTCGTATTACTTCCATACGACGGATACCAAAACCGACGCCGTAAGTACGGACGTATCGACAGGACCTACGGTGGGCGACGGACCGCAGACGCTGTTCTCCGACGACTTCGGCGACGGAGTCGCGGACGGCTGGACATCGACGAGCGGGACTTGGACGGTCGCAAATGGCGAATATAGCGGTCATGCAAGCTCCGGAGCCAGCTACTCTGTCGCGGGCGAAGCTTCATGGACGGACTATACGCTTGAGGCGAAGGTCAGCGTCACGAACAATACGAACGGCAACAAAGACGCCGGGCTCGTCTTCCGCTACGCTGATCCGGACAACACCTACGTTCTGTATCTCAAGAACAATGACCGCACCGGGCGTAAGATGGAGCTGGTCAAGATCGTGGGCGGCGTCAAAAGCGTGCTCGATTTCTCGAATCCAAGCATCGCGCCCGACACGTTCTACACGTACAAGATCATCGCGAGCGGCGATCAGATCGAAGTATACAAAAACGACCTGCTGGAGCTTAGCGCTACCGACAGCTCGCTCGCCGGAGGCAAGATCGGAGCGAGGACCTATGCGAACACGAAGGCCATTTACGACGACATTCTCGTAACGTCTCCTTAAGTCTGCTCCAGATCAGCGTCGCAAGCTACGAACCTCTTGCCTTTGACAGGCAGGAGGTTCTTTCTTTCGATTTGGTCTGGCACAATGCTTACCGAGCAACCAGCTTCACTGCGAGGAGCCATCCGTATATCCATCAACAATGAAGGAAATAATGGAAGAAAACTGTCGAATGATCGGGAAGGGTGACGGCAATTGAGCAATGACGCGGGAAACACCACGCAGCAATCCGGGCAAAATGCTCCCCAAGGAGCACTACCCGAAAACAGCGATACGCAATCCCAATCAACCGGAAGACAGCTATCCGCGTCGCTGGAGGATAATCTGCTAGAACTCAAAGCCATATTCTCGAACAACGCGGACATGATCTATAACCCATGGCAATTCGGCCCCGACTTTGGATCCAAAGCCTGCTCCATTTACTACAGTTCTCTCGTTCAGGAAGACGCGATCAATTATATGAAGCACTCGCTGCAAGATCTCGAGATGCATGAAGTGGGACCTGGAACTGAGGTCACAATCCAGGAGCTTCGGACTTTCTTCGAAAAGAAAGGCGTATCTGCTCAGAAAGCGACGATCGTCGGAGATCTTCAATCCCTGGTGACCGAAATTACGAACGGCAGGCTCGTCATTCTATTCGACGAATGGGACAAAGCGATAAGCTATAAGGCAGAATCCGTGGAAACCAGGCAAGTCGACGAGCCGGTCAACGAGTCCGTCGTCATCGGACCGCGCGAGAGCACGGTCGAAAATTTGCAAAAAAACCTAGGCTTGAT
>JAQSXN010000100.1 GCA_029256665.1 Paenibacillus sp. | reverse complement strand
CGGATGTGCTTGACGCGAGCTTCTCCTATGACCGAATAGCTGTTCCCGACATGAAGGCTGGAGGAGGAACTGATCGCGATGACGCTTACGCAGCCGACGGATATCCGGGGGGAGACATGACAAGCGCGCGACTGTATCGCTTGTCCGGAATCGAACGCGGGGTCCCGCAAAACCGGCCATGGACGAGAGAATATCTCGTAGGATTCGAAGTAGGCTTCGCCGGCCGTCCTATGATCCTCTTTGCGCTGTACGGCCAGGGCCGACAACCTAGCATGCGTCGAACCCCTGTCGCCAACTTGAACGATCGAGGCGGATGCCAGACTGATGACGTTTAAAAATCCGACTTGAGCGGTCCGAACCGGCGAACAGCGGCCGTATCCGTCAGGAAGTCTCATATAAAGTCCGTAACGGTCGTTTCGCCGACCGCGCTGTCCGCTTCTTGCGGTTCGGGGAGCGGCGCCATCGGCCCGACGATGACGGATTCTGGCGGCGTATCGAACATGGAGTATAATGCCATTTGATTCGTATCTCCGACTTGCAGCAGAGACGAGCTGGCTACGCCAAGCACCTCGATCCGGCCGACGCATAATTGATGATTATGAACTTCGAAATTCAACAACGAGGATCATCCTTCCGATGGGGGATAGGCGGACTTTAATTGATTCATGTAAGCGGCGATCGCGGCTTCGGCATCCCTCTTCGTTTTCTGGAATATCCGTTCCGTCATGTCGCCGGGATTGCCGCGCGCCTGGTCTTGCTCTTCTCTCGTCATTTGCTGGATGTAATGGCGGATACGGCTTGGCAGCTGCTTCCGCACGTCTTCCAGAACGCTGCGCCTGTGATGTACGTCGAGCTGCATGCCCAGCTCCATCTCATGCCCCAGCAGGCGCCGCTCTCCTTCGGATGCGACATATCCGTCCAGCCGCTTCGTCAACTCCCTGAAGGGTCCTTCAGGCTGCGGAGGAGCCGAAGCTTGCGCATCCGGGAAATAGTTGGGATCGTCGCCTACCGTCAATTGCTCGACTTCGCCCGTGCCAGGGAATGCGGCGTCGCCGTTTGAACCGCCCGGCAGCGTCATGCCGATATTCAGCGTGCCTTCGAGCTTCTCTACTTTCAATTGGTCAAACCGGTAGTTGATGTTTTCGATCGTATAGGTCGGTTTCGCTTCCAGCGCCTTGAATTTGCCAAGCAGCTGGGTAAGCTGGGTCTCCAGCCGATCGATCTGGAGCTGCTGCTGATGGAGTCTCCGTCCGACTTCGGCCGACCAGTCCTGCCACGGATTTAATTCGTTCGGATCTTTCATCGCTAGTGCCTCCCTAATTGGTTATGAGTGATCGGGTCTTGGCAGCGGCACAAAAGATAGCGGATTATCTTCCGCCAAGTCCGGCGCCGGGCCGGAGAAACCACCCGAATTGTAGAGCTGCGACAGCGACCGGATGGCTCCGGCGCTGCCTACCTGCAGGACGGAGCTGTTGGTGATGCTGTCCACCCGAAGAGCGTGAATCGTAATGTATTGATGAATGGTCCAATTCATACGATATTGACTCCGTTCGGCACGTTCGTGTTGTCCTGCACATCGGGATCAAGCGAATTGGTCGCGCTGACCGCATTGTTCGAATTCGTTAAACTTCCAGTCAGGAAGGAGCCCGAACCCGCGTACGTCTTGGAGGTGCTGGAAGGAGAAACTTGGACCGTATCGCCGAATTGGACGATGGAGCCTCCTCCGGTGCTGACGATTTTCACGAAACCGACAACTGCTGGCATTTGGATCACCCTCTGTTTCCACACATGTTTGCGATATTCTATGCGGCATGCGCCTATACGGTTACCGGTAGGCGAGTGTCCGGGTTGCGGGGAGGCGCATAGAATATAGGAAAGCGAAGCGAGCGGAAAGGATGTGGCGATGGTGGGATCCAGGTGGGAAGAGCTGGAGAGGTGGATGGAGGGGCAGCAGTTGCCTAGAGGATTCGAGGTTATACGCGAGCCGGACTGGGTAGAGAAGTTCGTGCGAGGTCTCATGACCAAAGCGCTGCCCGAAGCAACGGATCGGATTCATGACGAACAGGCGCCAGGTTTTGCCGAGACCAAACAATTTATTACGGTGCAATGCCGCCTGCAAGCAGGGGCTCGCAGAGGCGACATCGCGTTATACGTGCGCGAAGACCAACTGAGGATCGTCGACCGGCACAGCGGCAACCGCAGACTCATCCCGCTGCCGGCGCTCGTAAAGCCAAGGATTTGCCGGGCGGAGGTCAAGAACGGAATCTTGTACGTCAAACTTCGGAAGCGGCCTCGTTTAACGAAATACGTCGAACATTCGATCAGATGGTGACGACAAGCATGCAAGATAAGGACCGGGACCGATGATCGAAACGATCGGAATGAAACGCGCTGCTCCGCAAAGGACGGCGACAGCCGTTTCACCTTGGCCGGCAAGTATCGCTAGCGAGGCGGGGTTTTAAGATGAATTGTCACCATTTTGACGGAGTTTGCGGTTCTCCCCTGCTGGATAATAGACTCGATATCTCGTATAATGACAAGGAATGCGTACATATTGGGTTTATAAGGAGTGTCGTCGGTGACGTTGGTAGATGTCAGTAATGTGCCCCTCACATTGTTTATTCTTGGGGTGGTGTTCCTGTTATTAATATTCGGCTTGCTTAGCTTCGGTATTTTGCGGATGTTCCAGCAGCAGTTCCGGGCGGGATGGTACAGCTTCGCGGGAGCGATCGTCAGCTTTGTCGTCTTTATGTTTATTTTGGGCAAGTGGTATTTGTAGTATTTGTAGAACAACGATCACGGGGGTCATCTAGTGGTTTGGACGGTCATATGGTTTATCGCGAATTGCTTGTTCGTTGCTTCCTTGATCACTTTCCTATTCACGCATCGCTCGTATGCGATGGCTAGGCAACAAGGCGCGGATGCCGGGCGGCTTGACCGATTGAAGCGGATCAGAATGAGTATCGGCATCGTCAGCGGCATCTGTTTTACCTTGATGTGCGCCAGCTTCCTCATTAATATGAGATTGAACGGTTAGGGACTCTCATTGACGGGAGTCTTTTTTTTGGGCATTATGAAGATAGTAACACGGGGCTAACCTCTAACAGATTGTGAGGGTCATCTATGCATACAGTAGAAGAAATCGTCGGCAGACTGTCCAGTCAGGGGCTTAGGGTGACGGATCAGAGGAAGACGCTGGCCAAGCTATTCGCGGAATCGCCTGGCTACTTGTCTCCCAAGGACGTTTATGAATTTATGGGCAAGTCGTATTCCGGACTTAGCTTCGACACGGTCTATCGCAACCTTAGGGTGATGGAGGAGCTCGGCGTCCTTGAGCAGGTCGTTTTCGAAGAAGGCGTCAAGTTTAAGCTGCATTGCCGGGAGCACCATCATCATCATCATTTGATTTGCCTGCAATGCGGGCTGACGTATCCCATAACTTATTGCCCGATGGAACAGACGAAAGTGCCGGATGACTTCCGGGTCGTCAAACATAAATTCGAGGTGTTCGGCTACTGCAATTCATGCGAGCAGGACGAGTCCGCCTTGCAGGACTAAGGAGGGCTTGCGATGGCTTCAGACAGCGGCAACGCCGATCGGAGTTCTGCCCCCGCGCTCGGTAAGGGGAGGCGCATGGCGCGGGCGGCGGCAAGGGCGCCCATCGTTTTCTATCGGAAAGCGATCTCGCCGCTGAAGCCGCCGACCTGCCGATTTTACCCCACTTGCTCCGCTTATGCGCTCGAAGCGATCGAGAAGCATGGCGCCGCTCGGGGAAGCTGGCTCGCGGCCAAGCGGATCGCAAGATGCCACCCGTTCCATCCCGGCGGCTTCGATCCCGTCCCGGAGCCTGAATATCGCTAGAACGGCGGCGTGACGGAGGGGCGGGCCGTGCCGCGCTAAGGCCGCGAACGGGACTTTTTGCGCCCGGCGCCCGCTAGGCGCGCGCTTCCTTGACAGGATACGGCGAATTTGAGTATAGTAGCATCATATCAACATTGCCAGCGAATGGATAAGTACAGCGGGAAACCTTCCTAGAGAGCCGGGTAAGACGGTGCGAGCCGGCAAGGGGATACGCTGGAAGATGGTCCGGGAGGCATCGCTTTCGAGCCGCGGCGGCAAGCCAGGTAAGGGAGCGGCGCAGGCGCCAGCGTTAACGGCGATAGCCGTCCATCACGGGCGGCGCGATGAAGCAGTCCACGACTATCGATGCCGGCATACTCCGGACGTCGGAATGGCGCGCAAGCGACGATGGACTGGAATTTGGGTGGTACCGCGTGAGTTCAGCTCTCGTCCCATGTTGGACGGGGCTTTTTTGCGTTTTTTTCCAATTTGAAGGAGGGATTGTTGTGGCCAAAACCAAAAGCTTTTATTTAACGACACCGATTTATTATCCGAGCGACAAGCTGCATATCGGCCATGCGTATACGACGGTGGCGGGCGACGCCATGGCGCGGTACAAACGACTGAGAGGCTACGACGTCTGGTATTTGACTGGAACGGACGAACATGGCCAAAAGATCGAACGCAAAGCGAAGGAAAAGGACCAGACGCCGCAGCAGTTCGTGGACGACATCGTCGTCGGCATAAAGGATCTATGGAAGAAGCTCGAAATATCGAACGACGACTTTATCCGCACCACGGAACCAAGGCACAAGACGATCGTCGAGCGTATCTTCAAGCAGTTGCTGGAACAGGACGATATTTATAAAGGCGCTTACGAGGGCTGGTATTGCACGCCATGCGAGTCGTTTTTCCTCGAGCGTCAGCTAGAAGGCGGCAATTGTCCCGACTGCGGCCGTCCGGTCGAGCTCGTAAAGGAAGAAAGCTACTTTTTCCGCATGAGCAAATACGCGGATCGGCTTCTGCGGCATTACGAAGAGAATCCTACGTTTATCCAGCCGGAATCCCGCAAAAACGAGATGATCAACAACTTCATCAAGCCGGGGCTTGAGGATCTTGCCGTCTCGAGAACGACGTTCGATTGGGGCATTAAAGTGCCGGGCGACCCCAAACACGTCATTTATGTATGGATCGACGCATTGTCGAACTATATTACGGCGCTCGGATACGGAGAAGAGGATAGCGAACGGTACGACCGGTATTGGCCGGCGGACGTGCATTTGGTCGGCAAAGAAATCGTCCGCTTCCATACGATTTATTGGCCCATCATGTTGATGGCGCTCGGCCTGCCGTTGCCGAAGCAAGTATTCGCTCACGGCTGGCTGCTGACGAAGGAAGGCAAAATGTCGAAATCCAAAGGCACGGTTGTCGATCCCGTGGTGCTCATCGACCGTTACGGCTTGGACGCGCTTCGTTATTACCTGCTGCGCGAGGTGCCGTTCGGAGCGGACGGCGCATTCACGCCGGAGAACTTCGTGGAACGCATCAACTTCGATTTGGCTAACGATTTAGGCAACTTGCTGAACCGGACGATCGCCATGATCGACAAATATTTCGACGGAGCCGTCCCTGGTTATGCAGGCAACGTGACGCCGTTCGACGAAACGCTGCAGAAATTCGCCGAGTCCACGATCGGGCAGGTCGAAGAGGCGATGGAGCGCATGGAGTTTTCCGTGGCGCTGACCGCCTTGTGGCAATTCGTCAGCCGCACGAACAAATATATCGACGAGACGCAGCCATGGACGCTTGCGAAGGATGAAAGCAAACGCGGCGAGCTGGCTTCGGCCATGCATCATCTCGCGGAGTCGCTGCGGCTGATCTCCATCATGCTTCAACCGTTCCTGACCCATGCTCCGGTCGAAATGTGGAAGCAGCTTGGATTGACGCCGGGCGCTCTGACGGAATGGGAAAGCATGAAGACGTTCGGATCGACGCCTGGCGGAACGCGCGTCAGCAAGGATGCCCCGCTGTTCCCAAGGCTTGAGACGGACATCGAGGCCGCTTTCATCGCCGCGTCGATGAGCGGGGGCACGGCTAAGCAGGCGGAAGAAACGCCATCGGAAGCAAACGCGTCGTCCGCGGCCGCCGAACTGCCAGCGCGTCCCGAAGAGAAGCCGGAGATCGGCATCGACGACTTCGCCAAGGTCGAGCTTCGGGTCGCGCAGGTCATCTCCGCTGAACCGGTGCCGAAAGCCGACAAGCTGCTTAAGCTGCAGCTGGATCTGGGTTACGAGCATCGGCAGGTCGTCTCCGGCATCGCCAAATATTACAAGCCGGAAGAGCTCGTAGGGCGCAAAGTCATATGCGTGACGAACCTGAAGCCCGTGAAACTGAGAGGCGAGATGTCCCAGGGCATGATTCTCGCGGCATCCGAAGGCGATCTGTTAACGCTTGCTACCGTGCCGGACAGCATGCCGAACGGCGCAATCGTCAAATAATAATCAAGCCGTCCCCTGTCTTCGAGACAGGTATGGGACGGCTTGTTTTCGTAAATGGTGGTAGGAGAACCGGAAAGACGGAAATAATGTATTGACAAGCGGGAAGATGCGGACTTATAATTCTAAAAGTAATCATAACGATTACTATTAAGCGAAACGGAGACTTTATTATGATGACATTCAAGCTATTGCAACGTCCTAACCGTATGATTGTCGCCGTTCTATTATCGGCCATGCTCGCCATCGCCGGCTGCGGAAGCGCCAATACGAATAATGTTTCGAAGAACGCCGGTGCGGACCAAGCGGGAACGGCCGCTCCCGAGGAGCGGAAGCTGTCCGTTGTGACCAGCTTTTATCCTCTCTATTATTTGGCATCGGAAATCGGCGGAGATCATGTCGAGGTTACGAACTTGATCGCCTCCGGCGTGGAGCCGCATGATTGGACGCCAAAGAGCCAGGACTTGAACAAAGCTTCGAAAGCGGAGTTGTTCCTTTACCACGGAGCGGGCCTCGAAACTTGGGTCGAAGACTTCATGAAGGGGTTGTCCGCGGACAGTGCGGTCGCCGCGCAAGCCATGAGCGACGGGATCGAGTTAATCGAGGGAAGCGAAGATGAACAAGGCCATGCGCACGAAGACGAGCATGCGCACGAAGACGAGCATGCGCACGAAGACGAGCATGCGGAAGAGCCGCAATCCGCGGAAGGCGAAGCCGGTCATGATCACGATCATGCCGTCGATCCTCACACTTGGGTAAGTCCTAAGTCGGCGCTCGTCCTTGCGGAGAACGTCAAAAATAGCCTTGTTGCCGCGGATGCCGAACATGCTGCCGTTTATGACGGGAATTATGCCGCGCTAAAGAGCAAGCTGACGGCGCTCGATGAGGAATATACGGAAAAGCTCGGAGCGGCAACGCAAAAGAACATCGTCGTATCCCATCAAGCTTTCGGTTATATCGCCAGAGATTACGGACTTCACCAAACTTCCATCATGGGTCTTAACCCCGATGCGGAACCGAGAGCGCAAGACATTCTCGAAATCGCGAAATACGTCGAGGAAAACGGCGTAAAATACATTTTCTTCGAAGAGCTCGTATCGGATCAGCTGGCCGTCATGCTGGCGAACGAAGCGAACGTCGAGACGATGGTGCTGAATCCGCTCGAGGGGCTGACGAAGGAGCAGGAGAAGGCCGGCGTGACCTATTTAAATTTAATGCAGTCCAACTTGCAAAATCTAGTGCAGGCATTACAATAGAATAGATCAAGTCACCGAATCGGAGCTGATAAAGCTCCGTTTTCCTTTTAACCTGAGCTTCAAGGAGAGAATGAAATGACTATCCATAATCAGCCCGCCTCTAGCGGCGAGAGCTGTTTCAACCATAATGACGTGATAACCGTCGATCGGGTTTCGTTTGCCTACCAGCACAAAAAAGTGATGGAGAACGTCAGCTTCAGCGTCAAGGAGCGGGACTTTATCGGTCTTATCGGCACCAACGGAGCGGGCAAGACGACGCTGCTCCGCATGATTGTCGGCCTGAACAAGCCGAGCTCGGGCCAGATCCGCTTGTTTGGCCAGCCGGTCGCCTCGTTCAGGGATTGGGAGAGAATCGGCTACGTGCCGCAGCGCAACGCGTTTAATCCGCAATTTCCCGCGACGGTGCGGGAGGTTGTGCTGTCGGGGTTATACGGGCGTAAGCGATTGTTTAGGCGGCTCACGAGAGGCGATCATACCCAGGCGGCGGACGCGATGGACGCGATGGGCATCGCCGATCTCGGGGAGAAGCGGATCGGCCAGTTGTCCGGCGGCCAACAGCAACGGGTTTTCTTGGCGCGGGCGCTTATTAACGGGCCTTCGCTGCTTATATTGGACGAACCGACCGTCGGCATCGACTCCGAGACCCAGGAGAGCTTCTTCCATATGATCAAGCACATGCATCAACATCATAATATGACGTTTTTGATGGTGTCCCACGACATGGAGATGATTCGCGGTTATTTAGGCCAACATCCGGCTTCGAGCGCGGGCAAACTTAACTTTTACATCAAACATTCTCATGAAACGCAGGATTGCGTCGAAAGCAATCTCGCTCATAGTCTCAAAGGACTTCGGGAGCAGATGGAAAGCGGGAAAGAGGGATTAGCAATTGGAAATACTAACTAGCGAATTTTTCCAGAAGGCGTTGCTCGGCGGCCTGTTTATCGGCATAACGGCGCCGCTCGTCGGATTGTTTCTCGTGCTGAGGCGATTATCGATGATCGGCGACACGTTATCCCACGTCGCGATCGCCGGCGTCGCATTAGGCTTCCTGACGGGCGTGTATCCGCTAGTGGCCGGCATCGTCTTCTCCATTGCCGCATCCTTTGCGATAGAGAAGCTGCGCAAGACGTACAAGACGTACGCGGAGCTCTCGCTAGCCATCATTATGTCCGGCGGCATCGCGCTTGCATCCATTCTCTTTACGCTTGGACGAAGTTATTCGATGAACGTTAACAGCTATCTGTTCGGCAGCATCTACACGTTGACGGGCACGGATCTTTGGATTATCGGCGGCGTTACGGCGGGGGTGCTGATCGTGATCGGCACCCAAGTCAAGGAGCTGTTCTTGCTGACGTTCGACGAGGAAGCGGCTGCCGTGAACGGCTTGCCCGTCCGATTCTACAATGTTATGATTAGCGTACTTACGGCACTTATTATTAGCGTATCCATCAAAATCGTGGGAGCGCTGCTCGTTTCGGCGCTGCTTACCATACCTGCCGCTTGCAGTCTGGTTATCGCCCGCAGCTTTAAGCAGAGCGTCGTCGCGGTGGTCGTAATCGGAGAATTTGCGTTGCTCTTTGGTCTGATCATTGCCGGCGTATGGAACCTCGCTCCCGGCGGCACGATCGTATTGCTGCTGATCGCCGTGCTGCTTCTTTTGCTATTGTTACGGCGCGGCTTGCGTCTTGGCGGATAACCAAGATGCGCCGCCCGATCGTTCGAAAGGTGGTCGCCCTCCGTGTCTGATACGAATATTTGGATTGCTCTCGGGGCAGGTTTTGCATCCTTTATTTCCCCTTGCT
>JAQSXN010000099.1 GCA_029256665.1 Paenibacillus sp. | reverse complement strand
ATGGAGGTTGCTGTCGAGACCCGATGCGTCAAAAATCGCGAGCCTGATCAAGCTGCGCGTTGTTTCCGAGGATACGATCAAGGATGCGTGCGCGATCAAAAGCGTGACGCTGCTCCAGATTAATAAAAAGTGAGAAAAACGCCTATCGGAGTCCTCCGATGATGAGCGACCGCGTTTAGATGAAGTTTTTATCGCCAAATAGAATTTCGGATTTCGATTTCTCGAAAACTTATACATTCTATTGTGGTAAAAACGAGAGGGCCCGTTCGCAAGTCGTTGCATAGACTTGCGGACGGGCCCTTATGCCGCGAAGCCATGCGCTGGTAACGCGCCGCTTAGCCATTAGAAAGCGACGGATGCTTCGCCATGTCGTCAATCCATCTCGCGGAACTGGACAAGCTGCTTCACGAACCGATAGACGGCCTCTTGTTCCTTCAAGTTAAGCCCCGTCATCTGGCTGACGATTTTGTCCGAATAGCTGGCGGGATCGCCGCCTTCGCGGCGGTCCTGGACGCCAAGCTGAACGAGATGCTCAAGCGGCGTGTTAAGAGCCGAGGCGATTTTGCCCAGCACGTCGATCGTCGGATTTTTTTCGCCGCGTTCGACTTGTCCCATATAAGAAGCGTTGATTTCGGCGCGCAGTGCCAATTGCTCTTGGCTTAGTCCCTTGGACTTGCGCGCAAGCCGTATATTTTCGCCGATTTGGCGTCCGATGTCGCTCATCCGTGTCACCTCAGCCTAACGATAGAGTTTTGGAAGCCGCACGGGCAACGTTCTATAGTATCTATCTAAAATAACGACTATAGTCATTGACTAATAAGTGGATGATTTATTATAATTATCATAAAAATGCCAAATGTGATAGGCTAGTGGCGATAATGGATGAAGCAGGGTGATTTGGACGTGATGGTGGAAGAGTTTGAGTTTTATCGCAAGGTGAGGGCGAATTATTGCAATGTTCCTATTATGATCTGGTTTACATACCGCTTGTCGCATCGGCATAACAAGACGGCTATAGCCAAAGGATCGTTTAGCTGCGGCGTCAACGCCCACTCGCAGAAGCTTGAATATACGATCGAGCTTGAGACGGAGATGATCCATCGGCCGCACAGCGAGAGCGGGACGATCCTGTTCTCCAGCGTGTACCAGGAAATCGTGCCGCAAGTGATCTCGTACAAAAATTATATGATCCATAAGCAGCGCTACCGCGTTCCGATCACGTACGATTGGCACGAATTCGTGCGCAGCGGCGCGCGGGCGGGCATCAACGCGATGTCGATGCAGGCGCTGCTGCGCAAGTGGAAGCTTCGAGGCGCGGGAGACGGCTTTGTCGACGCCAACTTCAAAGTGACGAAGGTCCAATTCGACTGGTAGGGCGAGTTCAAAAAAAGTTCGGTTTTCAGTGCCGGCAGTCGAAATTTGATGTCCGATTCACTATAATGGAAGGTAACGAGGAGTGATCCAAGCATGTCTTCCACCCATGATTCGGGCAACGAAACAAGCACCAAACACGAACAGATCGTTCAACATATCCAGGGCCTAAAGGTGGGCACCAAAATTTCGGTACGCGCCATGTCCAAACATCTCGGCGTTAGCGAAGGCACCGTCTACAAAGCGTTTAAGGATGCGGAAGCATCCGGCTTGGTCAGCACGAAGGAGAGGATCGGCACCGTCCGCATCGATCGCAAGCGGCGGGAGGCGCTGGACCAGCTCACCTTCGGCGAAGTGGCGGAGATCGTCGAGGCGCGCATATTCGGCGGCGACGGGCTGGACAAGTCGCTCCATAAGTTCGTCATCGGCGCGATGGAGTTGGACGCCATGATGCGCTATATCGACAGCGGCAGCTTGCTCATCGTCGGCAACCGGATCAGCGCGCACCGCTGCGCCCTGGAGCAGGGGGCCGGCGTGCTCATAACGGGCGGCTTCGAGCCGAGCGCCGAGGTCGTGCGGCTGGCGGACGAGCAGGGATTGCCGATCCTGTCGTCCAGGCATGACACGTTTACCGTTGCTTCCATGATTAACAGAGCGATGTTCGATCGTCTCATCAAGCGCAAGATCATGCTTCTCGAAGACATCGTCACGTTCAGCAAACCTGCCGACGTGATGAAGTCCGGCTCCAATCTGTCGGACTTCCACCGCTTAACCCGCGAGACGGGCAACTTCCGATTCCCGGTCGTGGACGACAGGGGGCGGGTCATCGGCATGATCACGGCAATGGACGCCATCGGCTCGGCGGACGAAGCGACCGTCGACCGCGTCATGACGCGCAATCCCATTACCGCGGCGCCTAACATCACGGTCACCTCGGCCGCTCATACGATGGCCGCGGAAGGCATCGATCTGCTGCCCATCGTCGATCGGGGCCGCAAGCTGCTCGGGGTCGTCACGCGCCGCGAGGTGCTGGACGCGATGCGGTTCGCGGGCAAGCAGCCGGAATCGGGCGAGACGTTCGAGGATTTGATGTGGTCGGGATTCATGCAGACGGAATCGAACGGAACGGAAGAAGCGAGCATCAGTTACAAAGGCGCGATCACGCCGCAGATGTCGGGCGCGCTGGGCATGGCTTCGGAGGGATTGATCTCGACGCTGATGATGCAGGCCGCGAGGCGGATGATCAGGGAGACGGGCAAACGCGATTTTTTGCTGGAGAGCATGACTTCGTATTACGTCAGACCGGTGCAGATCGATAGCGAGGTAACCATAAAGCCAAAGGCGATGGAGCTGTCGAGAAAGTTCTCCAAGCTTGAGATCGAGGTGCTCGACGCCAAGGGACTTGCCGCCAAGGCGATGCTGACGGCGCAGATGATCGACCCCTATTGAACGAAGAAACGGAGCGGGTTATCCCCGCTCCGTTGCCCGGTACGCGCTGAGATTGCGCAGTCCCGCGAAGAGATTGAACAGTCCGATGACCATAAAGACGGCGCCGATCACGACCTTGAACGTCGACTCGTCCGACATGAACAGCTGGATCACGGAGATGAACAGCAGCATGACGCCCATGCTAATATTCATTCGAGCTCCGTTCATCCCGCGCTGCTTGGGATCGGAGGAACGTCTGGACTTGTAGCTGAAGAAAACGGATAACACGAGCGTGACGAGAATGACGGGGAACAGCACCCATTGCAGCAGTTCCAATTGTCCCATATGTAGTTGCTCCTTTACCTGGCTTAGGTCTCGTATTCGTCGTCTATTGTACCATGTTCGTCTCCTAATTGCTTCATCAAGCGGGAGGTTTCGCCTTCAAGTTCGCCGACATCCACACCTGCAGCACGTTGTCCGCCAGGAGCACCGTCTTGATTTCCACGCCGTAATCCTTCCCGTTCACATCCTCGTACGTCTTGTTTTCTAGCAGCTTGCGGGCTATATTGGCCTCGGCGTCGATGTCGTAGATGCTGCGCCCGATCAGAATGTCAAGATCCTTTTTCAGCCGCTTCGCCAGCTCCGTTTCCGTCATGCGATCCAGCCGGGTAGCGCGCGGCGTATCTTCCAGGACGCGAATTTGGATGCTCTTGATCACCGTGTGCTGGTTTTTGTATAGCTTCAGCTTTTTAATATCCTCTTGGTATTGCTCCAGCTTGGATTGCAGCGCGTTCACCGTATTGTAATTCGCCTCGAACTTCGCCACGAACAACGAATGAAGCACCGCGGCTCCGACGATCGCCCCTACCAGGAAGACCCCCGCCAACCTCATCGCGCCCACGTATTTGTCGAAAGCCGGCAATCGCATCGGCTACGCCGCCCCTCTGCAAGCGAGCTTGACCAGCTCGGTAGCCATATGCGCCCCCAAAAAGGCGAAAAGAATAAACGCGATCTGCTGCGCGACCGGCGAGAGCTGTCCCGCCGTAAAGTTGCTTTCGATGACCCGGACGGGATCCACCGAGCCGCCGATCGCCGCGACGATCGCCCATATTTTCAGCCGAAGCGCCGTATCCAGCATGACGGTAGCCGGGGGCAGCGTCATAAACACCGATCCAAGTCCCGCGAGCATGGAGCCGCCGAGCACGATCCCGAACGCGATAAAAAAATCAAGCCCCGCCTTGGACAAAAAGTAGGACAAAGCGATCCCTCCTCTATGAACTTTCACTTTTTGTTGAAATTTTAAATAAAGGTTCAAAAGCGGCCGTTTTGGACTACCTCTCTAAGTGTATGGGCGTGTGTGGGGGGATTATGATAAAATGGTGAGTAATACGAATCCATGTTCGGGAAACGAGAGGGGCGGTTGGCATGACAGCAACAGGAGCAGCATCGTTCGTTCACTTGCACGCGCATAGCGAATTCAGCCTGTTGGACGGGGCGGCGCGCATTCGCGATTTGACCGCCAGGGCGGCGGAGCTTGGGATGAAGGCGCTCGCGCTCACGGATCATGGCGTCCTGTACGGCGCGATTCCGTTCTATCGGTCCTGCCTCGCGAGCGGCATCAAGCCGATTATCGGCTGCGAGCTTTATTTGACGGCCGGGTCGCGCTTCGAGAAGGGCGCGCGCAAGGACAACCCCACCTATCATTTGATCGTGCTGGCCAAAAACGAGACGGGATACCGCAATATCATGAAGCTGAGCTCGATCGGCCATTTGGAAGGCTTTCATTATAAACCGCGAATCGATATGGAGTCGCTCGCGGCCCATTCCGAGGGAATCGTCTGCTTAAGCGCCTGCCTGGGGGGCGAGGTTTCCCAGCATCTGCTTTACGACAGACTCGAAGAGGCTAAGGCTGCCGCGCTCCGCTACAAGACTATATTCGGCGACGACTTCTACTTGGAGCTGCAGGACCATGGCATGCTGGAGCAGAAGAAGGTGGCGGGCGCGATGATCGGATTGGCGCGCGAGCTGGACATCAAGCTGGCCGCGACCAACGACGTCCATTATCTCCAGCCGGAGGATGCCGAGGTGCAAGATGTGCTGATCTGCATCGGGACGGGCAAGACGGTGGAGGATGGCGACCGGCTGCGCATCGGAACGAATCAGCTTTATATGAAGAGCGCCGAAGAGATGGAGGCGTTGTTCCGCCATGTGCCCGAAGCCATTCTGCATACCGTTGAGATCGCGGACAAATGCAATCTGGAGCTTAAGCTTGGCAGAGCGGCGCTGCCCGTATTCAGGCCGGTGCCCGATGGCAGCGACTCATCCGGTTATTTGGCGGAGCTGTGCCGGGACGGACTGGTCGCGCGTTATGGCGGGATGCCCGTTTGGACGGGAGACGAGCATTTCCGCAAGGGGGCCGAAGAGAGGCTTGCATACGAATTGTCCGTTATCGAGAAGATGGGCTTCAGCGACTATTTCCTCATCGTCTGGGATTTCATTCGTTTCGCGCATGAGCGGGGCATCCGAACGGGACCGGGACGGGGATCGTCGGCGGGAAGTCTTGTCGCGTACGCCCTGCGCATCACGGATGTCGATCCGCTCAAGTACAAGCTGCTTTTCGAACGGTTTCTTAATCCGGAGCGGATTACGATGCCGGATATCGATATCGACTTCAACGACGAACGAAGAGACGAAGTGATCGCGTACGTTTCGGCCAAGTACGGCGAGGAGCACGTCGCGCAGATCATCACGTTCGGCACGATGGCGGCCAAAGCCGCCGTGCGAGACGTCGGACGCGCGCTTAACGTGCCCTTTCAAGAGGTGGATCGCGCGGCCAAGCTGATCCCGGGGCAGCTCGGCATCACGCTGGCGGACGCGCTTAAGAACAGCGCCGAGCTGCGAGCCGCCTGCGAGAGTCAGCCCAAGACCGGCGCGCTGCTTAAGACGGCGATGAAGGTCGAGGGCATGCCGCGGCACGCTTCCACCCATGCGGCGGGCGTCGTGATCTCCAAGGAACCGTTGACCGAATACGTTCCTTTGCAGCAAGGCAGCGAATCGATTCCGCTCACGCAATATTCGATGGAGCATCTGGAAGCGGTCGGTCTGCTCAAGATGGACTTTCTTGGTCTGCGAACCTTATCGATACTGGAGAGAGCGATCGTCTGGATCAAGGAAATCGCGGGCAAGGATATCGACTTCCGGAACGTAAACGATGCGGATCCCGAAACCTACGCGATGCTGAGCCGCGGCGATACGACGGGCATCTTCCAGCTGGAGTCGGCGGGCTGCCGGCGCGTGCTGCGCGAGCTGAAGCCGACCGGCTTCGAGGATATCATCTCGGTGGTCGCGCTGTACCGTCCGGGTCCCATGGAATTTATCCCTCAATATATCGCGGGCAAACACGGCAAAGAAGAGGTCCACTTCCCGCATCCCTCGCTGGAGCCGATTCTTGCCGATACGTATGGCATCATCGTGTACCAGGAGCAGATCATGCAGATCGCCTCGCTTATGGCGGGATTCTCGCTTGGCGAAGCCGACCTGCTCCGCAGAGCCGTTTCGAAGAAAAAACGCGAGGTGCTGGACGAGGAGCGCGGCCACTTCGTCAAGGGGAGCTTGTCGCAGGGCTATACCGCCGAAGAAGCTAACCGCGTCTACGATATGATCGTCCGATTCGCCGACTACGGCTTCCCGCGCGCCCATGCCGCCGCTTACGGGGTGCTGGCGTTCCAGACGGCTTGGCTGAAGGCGCATTATCCCGTGCCGTTTATGGCGTCGATGCTGGCATCCGTGACGGGCAACATGCGCAAGACCGCGGAATATGCCGACGAATGCAGGCGCACGGGCATTCCGGTATTGCCGCCGGACGTCAACGAAAGCGGCACCTCGTTTACGCCGGTTGGAGGTTCCGTGCGGTTCGGCCTGGCATCCGTCAAGAACGTGGGGACGCAGGCGATCGAGGCGATTACGAAGGAGCGCGCGAACGGTCCGTACGACAGCTTGCTGGATTTGTGCAAACGGGTCGATCTGCGCGTGGTGAACAAGCGGGTGCTGGAATCGCTCATTCAGGCCGGCGCTTGCGATTCCTTCCCGGGACATCGGGCGCAATTGCTCGCCGCGCTCGACGAGACGGTAGAGACCGCGCAGAAGTGGCGCAAGGAGCGCGAGGAGCTCCAAATCGAGATGTTCGGCTTCGAGGAAGTGCAGAATTGGGACGTGGAGCTGCCCGAGATACGGCCTTTCGCCACTTCGCAGCTATTGGATTTCGAGCGGGAGCTGCTCGGCATGTACTTGTCGGGCCACCCGCTCGACAACGTATCCGCCGAGCTTGAAGGTCTTGAGCTGGATCGGCTTGTGGAGCTTGCGGACGCGGCCGATGGATATGTGGCGAATATTGCCGTCATGGTCGCCGGACTCAAGCCGTTTACGAACAAGAAGGGCAACGCGATGGGATTCCTTGAGGTGGAGGATCGGATCATGCGCGTCGAAGCCGTCGTATTCCCTGCCGTGTGGAAACGATGCGGCGACAAGCTGGAGCGCGAAGGGCTTTATATTATGCAAGCGACCGTCCAACATCAGGACGAAGACTACAAGCTGTTGGTGGAGGAAGTCTTGCCCATTGGGGCATCCCAAACGCGGGAAGCGCTGGCCGCCGGGGTCAGGCGCCTTCGCCAGCAGGCGAGGAATCGCGCCGCGCGCGCCGGCAGCTACGGAACGCCGGGAACGGGCGCGGCGCAGGCGGCATCCGGTTCGCGCACGGCCCGCGCGCCTGCGTCAACGCAGCATGCTCCGGCAGCAGGCGGCAACGGTAATGTTGCGTATACCTCGCCCGCGAGGTCGACTGGAACGGTTGCCCCAGGGCAATATGACCCGGCAACGGGAGGCAACGGTCATGTCGCGGAAATCGCTGCCGGACGCGGAGCCTTGGTTGCTGACGCAAGAGCCGCACAGGCGCCTGTACCTCCATCCGCCGCAGCTGCGAACCGTCCATCTAGCGGAGCCCGGGCGCCGAGGCAGCAGCGAATGTACATCAAGATTACGGCGGAGAAGGAGCGCTCCGACGTATTAAACAAACTGAAGCAAGCGCTTGTTACGCATCCGGGCAGGCTGGATACGGCATTGTTCTACGAAGGAGACGGCAAGGTCATCGCGCTGAGCGATAGTCATCGAGTCACGCCTTCTCCCGAGTTGAAGGAAATGATCGAAAAATTGCTGGGGCCGGACACCGTCGTAATTAAATGAACGTTTTTATGTATCGCTACCGCTAATTGTACTGCAGACTCGACTCGAGGAAGTTGCTGATGCCGAAAAATCGACTACATCACCTGTCGGCGCCCGCAACCGGGCCATTGAAGTCGAAAAATCAACTACAATTACGTCTAAGCGCCCACAACCGGGCCATTGAAGTCGAAAAATCGACTACAATCACCTGTCGGCGCTCGTAACCAGGCCTTTGAAGTCGAAAAATCGACTACAATACCGTGTAGGTGCCCGCACCCGGAACATTGAAGTCGAAAAATCGACTATAATCACCTGCCGGTCGCCCACAATCCTGGCCATGCAGCTCGCCTCTCCATATTTCTATGCACATTAATGCTTGTACGAGCATATGCATAGAGATACAAGCAGTAGCGAGAGGATGAAGCCGATGAACGGAATCGAGAAGTGGCTGGCTAAACGCGGAGTGAGCGTGGACGACGTGGCTGAGATCGTATATACGCTGCAAAGACCCTACAATTCGGACTTGACGATCGAAGAATGCGAGATAAGCGTAAGGGCGGTGCTGGAAAAGCGCGAGGTGCAATACGTGCTCTATACGGGCATCGCCCTTGACGAGCTGGCCGAACGCAGACTGCTGCCGGAGCCGCTTCAGTCGATCATGGAGCGGGACGAATCGTTGTACGGCGTGGATGAAACGTTGGCGCTGGGCATTACGAACGTTTACGGGATGATCGGCCTAACCAGCTTCGGGTATTTGGACAAGGTCAAGCCGGGCATCATTCGCCAATTGAACCTGAAAGGCGAGAAAATCCACGTGTTTCTGGATGATCTGGTAGCCGGCCTGGCCGCCGCCGCGTCGGCCAGAATTGCCCATGGGGACCCGAAGGCAAACCAATATCATTTGCCCGAATCGCCATGATTATGTTATCATTATGACATCATATGGCCTTTGACGGGTCTGTTTCTGTTTTGCCGATTAGGTCAACCATGATCGAATGATTTAGGCTTCCCTCAGGCCGGCCGTGCGTTTCGCATGGCGTCATCGGCGAGTTTGCGCGCGATGAATCGGCGTGAGGCAGTACGAATGTCAAGCCGCATGGACGCGGTCTTCCATGCCGGCTTGGCGTTCGTAAGCGAAACGTTTAGCTTCGGCATCCAGGTGGGAGGCAATAGCCGCTTACGCTCGAATTCTAACTATTTGTGAAGTTTCCTTATCAATGAGCTTAGAATTCTCGGAACGAAACGAGCAGCGCCGTCCAAGGACGGAGTTAGCCGTTTCGCCTTGCGCCAAGCTTCAGGAGGTACCATGATGTGGACGGTTATCTACATTGCACCAACAGCAAAAATGGCAGAAAACATTAAGAAACGGCTAACGGAAGAAGGTTTTTTGGTCAAAATCCGGTCCGTCAATCTGTCTAAACAGCAATATGAGATTCTAGTGCCGTCCGGCGAGCTGGAGGAAGTGCAGGAAGTGTTCAACTCCATTATCCGCCCATGACGGCCGGTTCAATATTATTGCGCCTTGAGGGGTGTAGCATACGTGCAAATTAAGGACTTATTCGGGAAAAAAAAATACGCAACC
>JAQSXN010000098.1 GCA_029256665.1 Paenibacillus sp. | reverse complement strand
ATGTTGGACGAGTTGTACAGAAACACGTCGAACCATTGATTCCATTGATACACGCCGCTAAATAGCGCGACGGTGGCCAGCACCGGCGTGCTGAGCGGCAGCACGATGCTGAAGAAGTTCCGATATTCGCCCGCTCCGTCGATCCGGGCCGATTCCAGGATGCTCTCTGGCAATCCCTCGATAAAGGAACGAATGATAATGAGGTTGAACACGCCGATCAGCCCCGGGAAGATATATACCCAAAAGCTGTCGATCAGTCCCAGGTCGCGGATAAGCAGGAAGTTCGGAATCAAGCCGCCGTTGATATACATCGTCAGAATAAACGCGACCGTCACGAACTTCCGCAGGACGAATTCCTCCCGGCTGACCGTGTAGGCCACCATCGCGGAACAGAATACCGTCAGCACCGTGCCGATCACGGTGCGGAGCACCGATATCATCGTGGCGTGGAAGATCGTGGCCTCGCCGAGAACGTATTTGTAATTTTCCATCGTCCACACCCGGGGCAGCATATAGATGCCGCCGCGAATGGAATCATTGGCGTTGTTCAGCGATACGGCAAGCGTATTGAGGAACGGGTATAACGTCACCACCATGAGCATCGTAAGAAAAACATAGTTGCCGTATTCGAATATTCGGTCGCCTAACGACATCGGCCTTCTGCTCCGTTTTTTGAATCTCTTGAATGCGATTCCGGCCATTCGGTTCCCTCCTCTTAATACAGTCTGGCTTCGCCAAGCCGCTTCGCGATATTGTTGGCCGCGAACAGCAGCATGAAGCTGACGATCGTCTTGAACATCCCCGCCGCGATGGAAAGGGAGAAATTGCTTTGCGCAATGCCGTATTTCAGAACGAATATGTCAAGATTCTCCGAGTAATCGATGTTCATCCCGTTGCCCAGCAAATATTGCGGTTCGAACCCGGATTCCATCAGGTAGCCGATATTCATAATGAGCAAGACGACGATGACGGATTTGATGCCGGGCAGCGTGACATGCCACATCCGCTTGAACCGGCCTGCTCCGTCTATTTCGGCAGCCTCGTATTGGGCGGGGTCGATCATCGTCATGGCGGCCAGATAAACGATCGTATTCCAGCCGACGTCCTTCCACACGGATCCGGCTCCGAAGATGCTCCAGAAATATTCCGGAATGCCGAGAAATAAGATCTCTTCCTTGATCCAGCCAACCTTCATCAACAGCTCGTTAATAATGCCGTCCGGCGACAACGTCGTCTGGATAATGCCGGCGGCGACAACCCACGAAATAAAATGCGGCAAATAACTGACCGTTTGCACGAGACGTTTGAACGCGACTTGCCTTAGCTCGTTCAATAGCAGCGCCAGCACGATGGCGGTGACGAAACCCAGCACCAGATTGATGCCGCTCATCGCCAGCGTATTGCGCAATACCCGGATGAAACGTTCGTCCTCGAATAAAAAGCGGAAGTGCTGGAAGCCCACCCATTCTTGATCCCAAAAGCCGAGAGCGGGTTTGTACTTCTGAAATGCGATCGTCCAGCCCCAAAGCGGCACGTATTTGAAGATAAATAACCAAATCAGGAACGGAACCGACATGACGATAAGCGGATGTTGCCTGCCGAGTTTTATAAAAAACGATTTGATGCCAGTCGGCGCTTTGCCCGGTTCCGTCCCGAAAGCGGGACCAGCGGTTTGTTTCTCCATCTTGTCTCTCTCCTTCCGGCTTGCGTGGTATACGGACGCGAGAGAGGCCGAGCCTGCGCGGCAGGCGTCAGGTCGGCCTCTCCAAGCATCGCCGTTAGAATGACGCCAATTGTTTATTTGGCGGCTTCAATCAGCTTTTTCACTTCCGCCGTGATGAATGCTTCGTAATCGGCCGTATCCAGCTTGCCGAATTCGCCCTGGTATTCGCTCCAGATCGCTTCGAACTCTGCCGGCTTGGCAAGCACGAGCTTAGGGAAATACTTTTTGACGAGCTCCGTCTTTTTCGTTTCGTACATTTGAGGAGCGGAGCCTTGTTCCTTCGGAATGCCCCATGCCGGGAACCAAGGACGGTTATCCGGAGCGGCGAACATATCCGCGTAAGTCTTGGCGCCGTATTTTTCCAAGATCGTTTTATCTTCTTCGGTCAAGCTCATTTGGAATACCTCCGGCTGCAAGCCCGGCGCATAAGCGTTGCCGTTCGCAAGCGTGGAGTTCGTGCCGTATTGCGGCCAGTTCCAATCGTAATATTTGAAGCCGAACTTCTCGCGGAACGGTTCGTCGATTTTTTTGATTTGCTCGGCTGTCCGGTAGTAACGTCCGTTAGCGTCGACCTCGTACGTCTCGCCCTGGATGCCCCAGCTTTTCAGCGTTTGATTTTCTTCCGTCAGCAGGTTGTCGAGATACTGAATGATGCGCACGGGATCCTTGGCGCTGACCGTAATGCCCATGCCGCGGTTCTTGACGAAGCCCGGCGGGTCCAAATACTGGTCCTTCTCCCCGTCGAACGTGACCGGAAGCGGGAAGTAGACGAAATCGTCCTTGGCCGGGTCAGCCTTGGCCGCATCCTTAAGCACGTTCTGCGCATTGCCGATCTGCCAGCCGTAATCGAAGAATCCAAGCACTTTGCCGGAGGACAGCTTCGCTAGATATTGATCGTAATTGTCGACGAAAGATGCCTTGTCGAACAATCCTTCCGCGTTCAGCTTGTTCAGCTCGGAGAGCCAACGTTTCGTCGCGTCGGTCGCGGAATACGTCTTCGCTTCGAACGTATTCATGTCGACGATGACTTCGCCGTCGTTCGGGTAACCTTGCAGATGCATCGGCGGGTTGGAGGTCGCGAAGAATCTCCAGTCGTGCGTGAGCGACACAAAGCCCGTCAAGTCTTCGGCGCTATGCTTGGACGCGTAATCGCGCAGCAAGTTAAAGTATTCGTCGAGCGTCTTGATTTGCGGATATCCCGCTTCCTTGAGCACCCGGCGCTGCACCCAGAACGCGCCTTGATTGATGTTAGGGTCCGGCACGTATTCGCCTACGACGTTAGAGAAAGGAAGGAAATAAATTTTGCCGTCTTCCGCCTTCATTTGATTGAAGTAAGGTCCGTATACGCGCTTGATGTTCGGGCCGTGCTCCTCGATGAGATCGGTCAAGTCGATGAAGGCGCCCGCGCCGAGCACTTCGTCGATCGCGGCATCCGGAATCATGACGTCCGGATATTTGTTGGAAGCGATCATCGTGCCGATCTTGGTGTTCAGATCGCCGACCAGATTCTCGATTTTGAAATTGACGCCCGTCTGATCTTCAAGCAGCTTGCCGATCGTCGTCTCGTTGGTGTTGATGTCCTTGGCGGCTCCTGCTCCGTTGAAATACGTGAACGTCACCTTATCCAGCGGCTTTTCCGTTTCCTTCGCCTCTCCGTTGGTGCTTGCCGGCGCTTTGGTCGGTTCCGACTTTGAATTGCCGTCCGAGCATGCCGATGCGACTAGCGAGGTTAACGTAAGTACGCTTATCGCCGATACGAGCCATTTTTTGTTCATCGTATTGCCCCCTGTACGAATATTTGAAAGCACTTTCAGTTTAACTTGGGATAGGCGCGATGATGACCCCTATAACTTTAGTTCCTACTACAAAAAGTTTAGAGATTGTTCGAAAAGCCGGTTATAGGGATGCCGATTCGCACCGCGGTGCCTGCTCCGCTTTCGCTCTCAAGCTCGAACAGAAACGCGTCGCCGTAGATGAGCTTAAGCCGGTAAATGACGTTCTGAACGCCGATCCGCTCGCCCAGCTCCTCCTCCTCGTCCAGATACGACCGGATTTTTTCCTTTTGCTCCCGCGGCATTCCGTTGCCGTTGTCCCTAATGAAGAAATACGCCATCTCCTTGTCCGCATGAATGCGAAGCTCGATATGTCCGCCCTTTTTAACCTGCTCGACGCCATGGATACACGCGTTCTCGACAAACGGCAAATAAACGAATTTGGGGATGAGCAGCTCTTCCGCCTCGGGTTCGACCGATATATCGAAGGTCAGCCGGTCTCCGAAACGGTATTGTTGGATTTCGAGGAAACAATTCACGAATTCCATTTCTTCCCGAATCGCGACCATATCGCGCTTCCACGTTAAGGCGCTGCGGAACAGCTTGGCCATGTTATGAATGATTTTGGCCGTTTCCGATTCCTTTTTGATTACGCTTCGCATCCGGATCGTCTCCAGCGCATTGAACAGAAAATGCGGATTGATCTGGCTCTGCAGCGCGTTAAGCTGCGCTTTGCGCCGCTCCAGCTCCAAGCTTTTCTGCCGGATGTCGGCGACGTACACATCGTTGATCAGACTGCGGATTTGCAGCGTCATGCGATTGAATTCGCCCGTTAACTGGCCGATCTCGTCATTGCTTTCCGCTTGGCGCATCGTATCGAAATGCTGGTTTTTGACCCGTTTCATGTAACGGAGAATATTGCCCAGCCTGGCGGTTATCGACCTGGCTATCCATGCAATGATTAACGTCGGCACGATCAGATTGATGCCCGCCATCCAATACACGAACTCTCTCGACTTGCGCAGCTCGCTGAATATATCCTTCTCCGACACGACCGCGACCATCTGCCAGTCGCCTAGCAGGCTGCCGGCAGGGTAACTTGTTCTCAAGAGTACGGAATGGGACGGAATCTGAAGTCCGTCGAACGGCCGGCGGACGGAGAACCAATCCGTCTCGGGATCGTTCGAATAAGCAACCTCGCCTTCTCCATCCACCAAATAAACATAGCCCTGCACGTTCAAATTGGAGAAAATCGTATGGATCGTCGACATTTTGAGCTCGATCTTAAGCACCTTCTCCCAATTGTTCAAGGAGTCGAAATAATTCATGCGGCGCACGAGGCTAAACGTTTCCGGCGCGGCGGCCGTGCCGCTGGCGATCAGCAAATCCTCCCTTGGAGAGCGGACGAACGCGGTAGCGTTCGAAGCAGGGCCTCCTAACGCCCGGTACCATTCGTTTTGTTTGATGGCGGGCGACAAATATCCGATGCCGCCGGAGTGAAGGAGCGTGGGATTGTCCAGATAGATTTTGATATTCTGAACGGAAGCGTAAATCGGCGTATAGCTGTTCAATATTCTGCGAAAGTAGGAATCGTAGGCTTCGATATAATCGGCCGGCTGGGCATACTCGTTCTCCAGCAGCTCATTTAGCTTATTGTCGGTAAAGAACCCGGAGGATACGTTGATGGCGCCGTCCAGCTCCGAGAGCAGCTCGTTTTTGATTTGTTCCAGCGCTTTTGTCGTATCCTCCAGATTTTGCCGTTTCACGTTTTCGCTCGTCACTTGATAGAACACGATGTTCGTGATCAGTATCGGCAGGAACACGCAGAAGATATAAACGATCATCATTTTGTTGCGCAACCGGATATGTTGAATGCCGAACTTTCTTTCGGCTAACCACTTGCGAATCATCGGCCGACTCCCCCTTTCTGTTTAGCGCAGGCTGTTGCGATATTCCGTCGGCGTCATCCGTTCGAGCTTCTCGAATTGCGAGACAAAATATTCGGCGTTGTTGAAGCCGATCCGATCGGCGATTTCGTAGACCCGAAGATCGGTAAGCCTGAGCAGCCGTTTCGCTTCGGCAACTCTAAGCTGCAGGACGTATTCGTTGAAATAAGTCCCGTACGTTTTTTTGAACAGCTGCCCCAGGTACACGGGATTCATATAGAAACGCGCTGCGATCGATTTCAAATTGAGGTTCGTGGCATAATTGGCGTCGATAAAACTTTTCACCTTCTGAATGCCGCCCCCGGACATGTCCTTGCGTTGACGCGCCGCGAGCCGGGAGCACTCCAATACGAAGCCGCCGAACAGCTCCTTGAGCGTCGTTGCCGTTATGTTGCGGTCATACCACGCAATGATCGGCTTCTTGAATGTCATCGTCTCCGTGTCGATGTCCATCTCTTGCAAGGTGGAGAGCGCTTCCGATACGAAACGATGCAGGCTTGTCCGCACCGCTTCGGGGACGTAGCAGCGAGTCCGAAACTGAAGGAAAATAGCCTCCACCTCTTGTTTGATTGCCATCTCGTTGTTCTCTTCCATGTTTTCCTTCAGCTTGGCGAACATCGAATGATCCATAATGACATATTGAAGCGGCTTGGAGCTCACCTCTTCGTGCAGGAACACGAGTCTGCGCTCGTCCATGTATTTGTATAGCATGGTCTCCTTTGCGCTGACGTAAGCTTCTTTGAGATCGGCAAGATGCGATACGGCCGCGCCGACGAATAGGCAGACGGGATCCCCGCAAGCCGCTTGCAGCTTGGCTTGCAGAGACTTGGCCAACCGTTCGACGGTCCAATGGTCCGGGAGCGCGGCTTCCGCTACGACGAGTCCTAATTTCCCGCGATGTTCGTAAGTATGGAGACACGGCATGGATGGCGCCAGCTCCGCCCAGGTCTCGAGCGTCAAATGTCGAACGTCCACCATCGGCGGCGGACTCGCTTCCCGAAGCGCGGATTCGCTCTCGTTCCTTTCGACGAACATATAATACAAGCGTCCCCGCGGCGGCAGCTCCATCTCCGTACGCCATTGCTCTGCCTGTTCCGGCGTGCACTCCCCTTTGATCAAGGCGGCGATCCGGTCGCTGCTTAACCGGTGCTGCTGCCCCATGGCGACGGCCGCCTCCCGCTCCAGCTTGCCCTTAAGCTCCAACAGAGTCGCCTCCAAGACGGTTTCGTCGATAGGCTTCAGAATAAAGTCGCAAACGCCGTATTTGACCGCTTGCTGCGCGTATTTGAATTCATCGTAACCGCTTACAATGATGAACTTCGTTTTTAAGCCATGCACTTGCACCGCTCGCTTCACGAGCTCCAGACCGTCCATGACCGGCATCCGAATATCCGTTATGACCAAGTCCGGGAGATCGTTCAGAATCATGTCGAGCGCGTCCTCCCCGTTATCGGATTCCCCCGACACCGCAAAGCCGCATTTCTCCCATCCGATCAGCTCCATCATCCCTTGCCTGAAGTAAGCCTCGTCATCAACCAGCAAAACGCGAAACATAGATTCGGCCTCCTTTGAATATTGCTTGTATATTGCCAACATTTCTCCATTCCGCTACATTGGATAAATGAGAGAGGAGCTATCGACTTGATGACAAATTTTGGCGCCGCGCAACGCGGCTTATTTATGGCGGTTACCGTCCTTTACTGGACTTCGATGTACATTTACGTGCCTACCTTATCTCCGTACTTGAAGGACGGCGGTTATTCCCTTCAATTTATCGGCATCGTGCTCGGCAGCTATGGTTTCGTGCAAATGTTTGTCCGGTTCCCGCTTGGCATTCTCTCCGACCGAATGGGCAGGCGGAAGCCGTTTATTTTGCTCGGGATGTTTACCGCGATTGCTAGCTGCCTGCTGTTCCTGATTCCCGGTTCGTGGATCTGGCCCCTTGCCGGCCGCATTGTCGCGGGAGTGTGCGCTTCGACCTGGGTCGCTTTCACGGTGATGTACGCCGGCTTCTTCGGCAACGGCGGCATGGGCCGCGCAATGGGCAACATCAGCCTCATGACCGTGTCCGGCCAAATGCTGGGGATGCTGCTCAGCGGATGGCTGAACGACGGATTTAGTCCGGCTGCCCCGTTTATGCTCGGCGCGATCGTAGCGGCAATCGGACTCGCGCTCGCCATGCTGCTTCGCGAGTCGGATCCCGGAGGGGACGGCCAGCCCGGCATGTCCTTTGCGCTTATCGCCTCCGTCGTGAAGAATGCGACGTTGCTTCGGGTATCGCTCCTGTCGGTGCTTGCGCATGGCGTGCTGTTCATCACGATGTTCGGCTTTACGCCGCTTAAGGCGCAAGAGTTTGGGGCAAACGGCTTGCAGCTCACGCTGGTCGTCTTCTCCTTCATGCTCCCGCACGCGATTGCGTCTTTCGGCAGCGCCGCTTGGCTCGTTCCGAGATTCGGCTATTGGCGGACCATCGGGACGGGATTTATCGTCAGCGGCATATGCACGGCCTGCATGGTCATGTCGCCGTCCATCGAATGGCTGTACGTCACGCAAGCGCTCAACGGGCTGGCTCAGGGACTTCACATGCCGTTGCTGCTTGGGCTGGCCATCCGCGATGTCGATCGGTCCGGCAGGGCGACCGCAATGGGTTTATATCAGGCGCTATATGCCGTCGGCATGTTCTCCGGCCCGTTCCTGGCCGGTTGGCTGAACGAGAACTGGGGACTGAACAGCGGCTTTTTATTTGGCGCGTTTCTCGCGGCGATCGCTTCCCTCTTGGTATGGCGCTGGGCGTACGCGGACAGGAGCCGCGGCGTCGACAGTCAAGCCCGAAATCGGTCCATGTAGTAAGCATGGTTGATTATACAACAGCATGACGCAGGACTGCCATTCCTTTTTCCGACAATTGGGAGGTACGCTTCCGTGTCGCTTTTATTTGTCGGAATTTGCAATTCAGGACATATGTCCTTTTCTATTGGGCAAGGATAGCATTTAATGAGAGGAGATAATCGTGCGAAGGAGAGACGGGATGTTATGAAAGGCTGGATATACGCCGTGCTCGGCGGCGGATTCATCGCGCTGCAGGGAGCGGCCAACGCGCGGATCGGCGCGGACATCGGCACGTGGCAAGCGGCGACGATCACGCAGTTTACGGGATTCGCGACGGCACTGATCATAACTTGCGCAATGGGCGGCGTTAGCTTTAAACAGCTCAAGGGGGTAAAGCCGCTATACTGGTTCGGCGGAGCGTTCGCGGCAGCGGTCATCTACAGCAACGTGACCGCCGTTCAAAGCGTCGGGCTGACCTTGACGGTAGCCTCCGTGTTAATCGCGCAATTGGCCATGTCTTTCGCGATCGAAAGCCGAGGCTGGTTCGGCATCGCCAAGCAGAAGATGGCGTGGCCGCAGTTTATCGGAATCGCCATGATGATCGCGGGCGTCATCGTCCTCAAATCTTGATTGCGTCTTGCCCGCGAAAACGGAAGGAAGATAGACACGCCATGAAAGAAACCGATTTATCGGAACCTCTGCTCCAATACATACGGCAGCATGGGCTCGAAACCATCATTCCCTCTTCTCTCGGACCGCATCTTGCGCTATGCGGATTCGAGAATGGAGAAGCGATCTGCTTGCAGGGCGAGACGTCGCGTTATCTGTATATATTGGTCAAAGGAAAAATCAAGATCTATCATACGTCGGCCGAGGGAAGAACGCTCGTCGTGTCCTTCAAGACGCCGCTCGAATTGATCGGGGACGTTGAATTTTTTCAGGATATCGAAATTATCAATACGGTAGAGGCAGTCTCTCCCGTCGTCATGATCCGCATTCCATATCGGGAGCTCAGGGAGCACGGGAGCGATCATGCTCCGCTCCTTCGATTTCTGCTGGACATCATCACCCGCAAGTTTAGTTTGAAATCCCAGTTTATGAGCTTTAATCTGATCTATCCCGTGGAGGTACGGCTGGCAAGCTACTTGCTGTCGGTTTCGTTCGACGAGAACGACTCCGGCTTCCGCGGACGGCTAAGCGCCAAAGGCTTGACGGACGCGGCCAACCTGATCGGAACCAGCTACCGCCACCTGAACCGCGTCCTTCGCAAATTCGCGGACGAAGGTATGATCGAGCGAAGCAGAGAGCATATCGTCGTACTGGATCGCGCAAGCCTAAGGGAACGGGCGAATCATAATATCTCCGAACAGAAGCCGGAGAGGATGG
>JAQSXN010000097.1 GCA_029256665.1 Paenibacillus sp. | reverse complement strand
TTTAAGCCGCTTAACGAATTGTTTGCCTATCCGCCGACGATCTTGGTCAAACAGCCGACCTGGCGCAACTTCGAGCAGCTTCTGCTAAGCTCTACGGCGGGGCTAGTGCCTTTCACGCGTTATTTGTTCAATAGCGCGGTTATTACAACCATCGCGACGGTTTCCGTCATCTTGGTGAGCACGATGGCCGGGTATGTGCTGTCCAAACATAACTTCCATTTCAAAACGATCATTATGGGACTCATTTTATTATCCCTTATGTTTGCTCCGGAGACGGTAGCGATTCCCCGCTACCTGGTCATAAGCGGTTTGGGGCTTAAAGACACGTATTTCGCCCATCTATTGCCGTTTCTCGCTTCGCCGCTTGCGGTCTTTCTCATGAGGCAATTTATCGACCAAATCCCCTCGTCTCTGACAGAAGCGGCGAAGCTCGACGGAGCGTCCGAAATGTATATTTTCACGCGCATCATTATCCCGTTAACGGCTCCTGCTGTAGCTACCGTGTCCATTATTACGTTCCAAGCCGTCTATCTGGATGTGGAAACCTCCACGTTCTTCATGACAAAGGAAACGATGAAGACGCTCGCTTATTATGCTACGGCGCTCGTGGTGAACGTGCCCGGCGTTGCCGCGACCAGCCTTGCCGCCGCTATAGGCCTGATCATGTTTTTGCCTAACTTGATTATGTTTCTATTGTTCCAGCGAAAAATGATTCAAACGATGCTGCACTCGGGCGTGAAATAAGATGGGGCAACGGAGGGGAGGGCTGTCGATGATGAGCCGCGCGCGAGATGGCTTTCGATATTTAAAAGTAAAAGTGATTGCCTTATTATTTCTGCTTTGTTTGCTATTTCCGTCCCTTATTTCCGCCGGACCGCCTTATACAACTTGGTATATCGACCATTCCGTCGGCGGAATGCAGTATTATGTTCAACCGGTCTATCTCCCGGAGAAGGTGATTGACGGCAATGATATGGAAGTGCCGTTCAGCACGCCGAGCGACCTGTTCGCGGCAGGCAACGGGGATGTTTATATTGCGGATACAGGCAACAACCGGATTGTTCAATTCAATGAACAGGGACAGTTCATTCGCAGTATCGGCGATAAGGAAGGTCCGGGCGCGCTTAATCAGCCGGAAGGGGTGTTTGTTGACGAAGACGGCGCGATCTATGCGGCGAATACGGCGGCAGGGACGATCGTCAAGTTCAATGCGGATGGCCAGGTGGAGCAAACGTACGGCAAGCCGGTGTCGAACGTTTTGGGCGACGACTATCATTTTCTGCCGAGCAAGGTAGTCGCGGATGCTCGCGGAGTGATGTATATCGTCGTTAAAGATACGCATCAGGGGCTGCTTCGCATGAATCCGGAAGGCGAGTTTACCGGATTTTTTGGGGCGAACAAAACGAAGCTGACGTGGCTTGATCAGCTGAAGCGATCGATCCTCTCGAAGGAAATGCTGGCCAAAGAAGTGGCCAAACGGCCGAACTCGATTCAGAATGTGACCCTCACGGATGGTTTCTTATTTACGACAAGCACGGGCAAGGCCAATGACGGGCAAATCAAGAAGCTGAACGCCGGCGGATTCGACGCTTTTCAGAATAAGCCGTTTTTCGAACATGATTTGGTCGATACCGCTTACGACTCCAAGGGCTTCTTGTATGGGATGGATCGAGCCAGCGGAAGCATAGCCATCTATGATCCAACGGGCGATCTTTTATTCTATCTGGGCGGAGCGGACAAGAACGCCCGTCAGCTTGGGATGATCAGCTTCGCTTCGAGTCTTGTCGTGAATGCCAATAACGACATATGGGTAGCGGACAGCGGCACGAATCTGATTCATATCTTTAAGCGAACGAGCTTCGGCGACACGTTTCTAACCGCGGCCCATTATTATTATGAAGGCGATTACGCCAAGAGCAAGCCGTATTGGGAAGAGGTGATCCGGCATAATGGCATGCTTAATATTTCGTTTAACGGTCTTGGCAAGATCGCGCTTCAAGATCAAGACTATGAGCTTGCCATTGATTATTTCAAGCAGTCTTATGATGAAGAGGGATATTCCGACGCGTTCTGGAGTCTGCGGTACGAATGGCTGCAACGTTATTTCTTCGTTGCTCTCGTTTCGATGCTCGTCTTGATAGGGGGACTCGTCTTCTTGATCAGACGGGCGAACGTATTCGTTCGCAGTCGGATGTGGCCGCCTAAAGTACGGCAATACGGAGGAGAAATAAGGGATGCGCTCTATTTAATCTTTCATCCTTACAATGGGTTCTATCGGCTGAAGGAAAGAAAGATATCGTGGTTCGTCCTTATTCTAATCGTATTGCTTGCAGTCGGCGTTCATATCTGGTCGGTATTCGGCTCCGGATTTATCGCCTATCCCTTCAATATAGCCAGGTACAATCTTAAGCTCTCGCTCCTCATGCTGATTGCGCCATGGCTGACATGGGTCATCGCCAATTATTTGGTCAGCTCCGTGAAGGGCGGCGAGGGCCGGTTTCGCGAAGTGCTTCAAGCAAGCGCCTTTGCGATCGTTCCGTTTATTGTCATGACGGTGCCGGCTACTCTCCTATCCAATGTGTTGGTGCTTGAAGAATGGATCGTCATTGATCTCATCCATCAAATCAAGTGGCTGTGGATCGTCTTGCTGCTCTTCGTGATGACGCAGGTCATCCATAACTTCGATTTTCTTGAATCCTTCAAAAATGCGGGAATTACCTTATTCACGATTGGTGTGATGTGGATATTTATCCTTATTTTCATCGCGCTTGGCGGCAACCTGCTTGATTTCTTCAACCAAGTGTATCGGGAGGTGATGAATTATGGCTAGAAGGTTATGGCCGACCAGCACGCGATGGCGAGTCATTGCGGCAGCTTCGACGGCAGTGGTCATCCTGGTTGCCGCCATCATCATCTTGGGATGGGATCGGCAGCCGTCCCTGCAGTCCATGGGCATTCGTACCCACTCCCTTGACTTCATGGCTGTAGTAGAAGGCGAAGAATGGCAGGCGCCCGCTGCTAACGTGGATGGCTTCGTTCAAGTGGCGGACAATGGCCTGTTTACGCTGAAGCTTGACCCTCGCACAAGCCAAATTACGGTGCTCGACAAGCAAAGCGGCTACTTGTGGCGAAGCAATCCGTCCAAAGAGCAGCTTGGCAAAGAAACCGTACAAGGGGCGCTGCTGGCCAATCTTGAATCTCCCTATATATTGGAATACGTATCCGGCAGCCAGCCGAGGCGATTGGTGAAAAATACGATAGATTCGGGCATCGCGATCAGCTATACGCTGATGGGGGACAACGGGATTCAAGCCACCTATACCTATCCGGAACAGCAACTGTCCTTTGTTATTCAATATGCGCTGACCGAGCACGGGCTGGAAGCGCGCATACCAAGCGAGGGCATCGTTGAATCGGGCGACAACAAAGTATTTGCCATTAACCTGTTGCCCTTCTTTGGCGGGGTGTCCATGGCGGAGGAGCCGGGATACTTGTTCGTTCCGGACGGGCCGGGCGGGTTGATCTATTATGACCGTAAGCGGCCGGCTAATATAAGAAGCTACGAATTCCCTATCTATGGAAACGATATGGCAAGCTTGAAGGTAAACAGTGAAAATAGGGGGAGACGCGAAGAAATCGGCTATCCCGTGTTTGGCCTGAAACGGGGCGAGCACGCATTTGCCGCCATCGTCAAAGAAGGACAATTCTCGGCATCCATTAAAGCGGATCTCCCCGGCCCTGTTTCCAGCTATCATACGACCAGCGCCAACTTCGGCTATCGGGAAGAATACGGGCGAAGAGTCAGCGGAGTGACGGATCAACTCGTCATCACCATTCAGAAGGAGCGGACGCGGCATGACCGCAGCGTGGAGTACCGATTGTTGTCAGGAGAGGCCGCGGATTATGTGGGCATGGCACATAGCTATCGCGAGTATCTAGAGGACAACGACATGCTGGGCAGCCCGTTGCCGCAGACGGCCAATGTGCCGATCCAGTTGTCTTTCTTAGGGGGAGGGACCAAGCCCAAATTCGGTGGCAGCGATTATGAGCCGGCAACAACATTCGAGCAAGCGGAACAAATCGTCGAAGAATTGATGCAGCAGGGCGTGGCCAACATGAGGCTGAGCTATCAAGGCTGGCAGAACAGCGGCCGATACGATACGGATAAACGATTTCCCGTTGTCGGCGAGCTAGGCGGCAACGAAGGAGCGAAGCGATTTATCCAATCCATGCATGACAAAGGTTTTAAGGTTTATTTCGAAGATTACGCGGCCTGGAGAAATTCGAGCGCCTCTTCCTTCGATATCAAATCGGACGGCATTCGCTCGATCGATTCGACTGTGCTGCAGTTTGAACAGGGAGGAGTACGGCCATACACGGAGTTCATTGCCAACCCGGTCAAAATCGTCAAAGCGCAGAAAGAAGTTATTGCTAGGCTGAAGGAGCTTGGGGTAGACGGCATCCATTATATCGACGGACCCGGCGATGAATTGTTCAGCGATTACAACGAGGATGCGCCGCTTACCAGAAGGGAGACGGCCTACTATTACGAGGCGCTGCTCGATTACACCCGCAAGGAGCTGGGAGGAGCCGGCGTGTATAAAGGCTTCAGCTATTCGCTTCGGCATGTCGACTTCGTCGAATCGCTGCCATACGATTGGAGCTACGACATGATCATTGACGAGATGGTTCCTTTCTATCCAATCGTCGTTCACGGAAGGATTGAATATACGGCGGCGCCGGCTAATGAACGCAACGTGTATGACAAGGAGCTTCTAAGAGCGATCGAGTACGGCGCGATCCCGTTGTTCGGACTTACGTATGAGGAGAATCGGATGCTGAAGGATACGGATTACGAATTTATATTCAGCAGTCAATATGACATATGGAAGGATCGGATCATAGGCGAATACGAGAAGTTCAACCAGCTCGCCTCTGTCTACCATCAACGGATCATCGATCATGAGAAGTTGGCGGAAGGCGTATACGCAACGACTTATGAGGATGGCACTAGCGTTCAAGTGGATTACAACAGGAATCAATTCGAAGTGACGAAGGGGGAGTGAGATATGAACGGCGAGAAAGCGCGGCGCAAGGGACTTTTCTTCTTCCGCATGAAAGAATACGGCGCCGGATACTTGTTCATGCTTCCCTGGATGATCGGTTTTGCGGCATTCGTCGCCTTTCCTGTTGGCTGGTCCTTATATAACAGCTTTAATACGCTCTATTTTCGTGCCGGGGGCTTCACGTACACCTGGGTAGGTTTCGAAAATTATAAACGAGTATGGTTTGAAAATAGCGATTATCGAATCGAGTTGATCACGTTATTGCAAGAGCTGGTCATCATCATCCCTCTCATCCTGATCTTCTCGTTTTTCGTCGCCCTGTTGCTGAATCAAAGGTTTCCCGGCCGCGGAGCCATGCGGGCCATCTTCTTCCTGCCCGTCATCTTTGCCACCGGGCAAGTGGTGATGGAGTTGTTCACGCAGGGAGCAGGGGAGCTGCCCTTTATCGAGCAATACAATATCGAGGCCATCATCAACGAAAATTTTGATGAACGGACAGCGGCATCGCTGGTTGACATTCTAAGTCAAGCCGTCATTATTTTGTGGTATTCCGGGGTGCAGATCCTGATCTTTATCGCTGGATTTCAGACGATACCGCGCACGATTTACGAAGCCATACGCGTGGATGGCGCGTCGCCCTGGGAGAGCTTCTGGAAAATCACCTTTCCCGGCATGGTTCCCTTTATCGGGCTGAACGCCGTCTACACCATTGTCGACTTGTTCACCTTTCCGTTTAACAGCATCTTGGGCATTATTACAAGCAACATGTTTTCTCCGACGACAGGCTATGGCTATGCAAGCGCTATGGCATGGTTGTATTTCGCCTTAGTATTAGTGCTGCTGTCCGTCACGTTAGGCCTAACCTACCGTGCGACGAAAGGAAGGTGAGTATACGCGATGAAATTGGAAGACTCCATGAAGCAGGTCAAGCTGGAAGTGGCGAGAACGTTATCGAGCCGCAGATCGCAGCAAGTTAAGCGGGTGTTGCTCGGGCAAAACGCGAACGACGGCCTGATCGCGAAATTGATCATTTTTGTCTTGCTGACGGTTATCGCATTCCTCTATTTGCAGCCGATTCTCGAAATGATTTCAACCAGCTTGAAGAGCGTGCCGGATCTGATCGACCCGCTGGTGCAGCTCATTCCGCGCGAGCTCTATTGGCAAAATTATATCGATGCGTGGGATGGACTGCGTTATGTCGAAGCTTTTGTAGATACGATCTTCATTTCCTCCGTAGGATCGCTGCTGCAGGTGCTGTCCTGCTCGATTACCGGCTATGCGCTCGCCAGGCTGAACTTCCCGGGGAAAAACGTGTTTTTTATTCTCATTATTATTACGTTTCTCGTTCCGCCGCAAATTACCGTTATCCCGCTCTATATGATCTATGATCAGCTTAACTGGCTAGACACGCCGCTTGTGGTGTTTATCCCCGCGTTGTTTGGCCAGGGCTTGCGCGGTGCCCTATTTATTATTATTTTCAGGCAGTTTTTCCTGGCTCAGCCGAAAGCGCTGGAGGAAGCGGCCAAGATGGATGGGGCATCGATATTCCGCCTGTTCTTCCGCATTATGCTGCCGCTTGCCGGCGCGGCAAGCCTCGTCGTGTTCCTATTCTCGTTCGTATGGTATTGGAATATGAACAGCGATGCGGCTATGTTTCTTAGCAACGACTTCACTCCGCTGTCCATGAGATTAAACTCGCTCACGGCGGAATTGATGGGCAATGAAGTGGTTAACGTAGGCGCTTACGGCAAGGATCCCATCTCCGAAGGACCGAAGATGGCAGCCGCTTTCCTCATTATTATGCCGCCGCTCATCGTGTACCTGATCGCTCAACGCTGGTTCACGGAAGGAATTGAACGTACGGGGCTTGTAGAATAGCGGTAATGCGAGGCGGGGGCGTTCGCCGATGAAAAAAAAAGACCGTCAGGCTGGCTGCCCTGACGGCTTCTTGGGGGGAATCACTGGCGTTAGTGCTGCTGATATACCTTGCTGCTTAGTTCTTCGCAGGATCGCGTGATCCAATCATGCACTCTGCCCCACAACTCGCCTGTAATCCGTACAACCGGAATAGAGATGCTGATGGAAGCAGCCACATTGCCCTCCCCATCCAAGACGGCGCCTGCAATGCAATGCACGCCGTCAACCGTTTCCCCCATGTTATAGCCGAACCCCTGATTTCTTACCTTCTCAAGCTCCTTCAAGAGGTCGGGAAAGGTAGAGATCGTCTTGTCCGTTACCTTCTCTAGTTGGTCGGTCGGATACAAGTCGCGCAGCTCCTCCATGGACAGATCGGCAAGCAATATCTTTCCGGACGCCGTCGCGTGAAGGGGCAATGTTGTTCCTAGGCTATGATTAAAACGGAGAGCATGCGAGCTTACTTTCTCGCCGATGTATTGAATCTGATTTCCTGCCCGTATGGCCAGGCTGACCGTTTCGTTTATATCATCGATAATTCGTTCCGCGATCTGATAATACTCTCCGGTCAAGCTGGTATTTCGCATGTATCCTGATCGAATGGTAAACAGCTTGTAGCCGATGCGGAACTGTTTTTTCGACCGATCGGTCTCAAGATATCCTCTGTTTAACATATTTTGAAGAATCAGATACGTGCTGCTAGGCGGCATATTTAAGCTTTTGGCGATTTCGGTCAGGTTATACGAATCCTGTTCACCCGTAAAAAGCTCAAGTATGTCAAGCACACGATCTGCGGATTTAACCTTTGGCACTTGTTGACTCATATTTGAAATCCACCCTTCTCAGAAAAGAATTCATAAATATGAAAACTAATCTGATTCTACCTTATTTGCCGCGAAATGTCGATATGCCAAAATATCAAGGAAAGGAGCCGCGTAGATGACGAACCAACAAGATCATGAGAGATTTGGCACCCGTCTGCCTCCTCATGGCGGCGGGCAGGAGAGTCTGCGTACGGATGTGCTGGTCGTAGGCGGAGGGACTGCGGGCGTGACGGCAGCGATCTCCGCTGCGGAAGAAGGAGCCTCTGTCGTGCTGATCGAACGCGACAGCGGATTAGGCGGCGTGGGCGTACGCGCGGGAGTGCATTTTTATTATCTGGGCACGAAGGGGGGCATACAGGACCAATTGGATGAACGCGCGCTTTCATTAAATCGGAAGATGGGAAGCGCCGCCAAGAGCTTCCTCCCGGAATCCAAGGGTCTAGCGATTTCGTCCCGGATTCAAGAACTGGGCATTCGCGTGATTTACGAGGCAATCGTCGCGGAAGTGATGATGGATGAACAGCTGGTGCGCGGAGCCGTTATCGAAAGCAGCCGCGGAACGATCCGCATCGAATCGGCCGTCCTGATCGACTCGACTGCCGACGGCGACGCCGCGTATTTGGCGGGGGCTGCGTATAAGCTCGGCAGAGAATGGGATGGCGCTCTCCATAACTATTCCCTTGTACCCCGGACCGTGGACGCCAATAATCAACTGCGCTGCAAAAACTTCGATATCGGCTGGGTAGATGCAACCGATCCGTCCGATATCTCAAGGGCCTACCGTGCCGGTCGCCGACATGCATGGCGGAGCGGAGAGAATCCGCTGAATATGCATTATACCGTGATCGGTCCGCAGCTTGGGCTGCGCGAGGGACGGCTGATCCAGGGGGAGCATGTTTTGAGCCAGCATGATTTGCTGGTGGACAGGAGATTCGAAGATGTCGTTTTTCGATGCTTTGCCCATCATGAGAACCATGCGTTCGATTACGCCAACGAAAGCGAATGGTCCCAAACATGGGTTGCGATACTTGGCATGTGGCGCTTCGGCTTCGGCGGAGACGTTCCTTACCGCTGCTTTGTCCCTAAAGAAATCGATGGCATGCTGATCGGCTGCCGGGCTTTCTCCCAGAATCATGACAACGCGGTGATGCTTAGGATGCAGCGAGATCTGCATAAGATAGGCGAGGTAGTCGGGACGGCGGCAGCGATAAGCGTCCAACAGGGCGTCCCCCCTCGACAAATCCGCGTGGCCGATCTGCAGCAGCGGCTAATATCCAGGGGAGTGCTGGAAGAGGATGAAATCTCGGACGCCAGCAAGCCTTGGGTGACCCTAAAGGGGGAATCCGCGGAATATCTGTTACGCCTTCTGAAGGGAGGAGCGACTGCGGCAGATGTGAAGAAACTGATCGGCTATCTAGGTGGAGATGAACAATCCGCTGCTTTGTGGTGGCTATGGACGCTCGGGAATGGTTGCGTGCCGGTTCTGCTGGAAGCCCTGTCGCAGTCCGAGGGTAGACAGCGGCGTGGAATCGCTTTCGCGTTGGGACTTCTTGGCCAAGAAGCTGCGGTGCCGGTTCTGGCGGCAATATTCCGCAGCCGGGATGCCGATCGGCCTAATAAGCTGACACGTACCGAGGAAAGCTGGGTATCCGCTCTGATCCTGCTGAAGAATATGAAAAATGCCGCGGTAGCCGCTGACGTAATCGAGCTGCTGCATACCGAGAAACGAAGCGCGACGCTGCTGTTTATGCTTCATTATCTCATTTCGGTAGCCGATCAGCTTGCCGGCTCGCTGCAAGCGGCAACCATTGCGGCGATAGAAGTTATGCTCGCGGATCCCGAGCTTGGGGATGATTTCGAGCTTCACAATTCGGGGGACGCGCTGCCTGCCCTGCCTGATACCCGCTCTATGCGATGGGGGATAGAACTTGCCGCCGCCTACGCGCTGGAACTTGTCGGAGGCGAGGGAAAGCGCATA
>JAQSXN010000096.1 GCA_029256665.1 Paenibacillus sp. | reverse complement strand
GCGTTCAGCTCCGTCTGCTTCTGCTTGATCTCCGCGACGTACGCATCGTCGATAAACGCTTTGAGACGCTCCACCATCCGGTTGAAACCGAAGGCCAGCCTGCCGATCTCGTCCTTGCCGTAGCTCTCGATTTGCGTATCCAGATTGCCCATCTCCACCTTATTCATGTGCTGAAGCATCTGGCGGATCGGAGCTGCCAGCCTCTTGGAGAACAACGTGCCCATCGCCAGCAGCACCGCCGCGCATGCGATGATCGCGACATATACGGCCGATTGCGTCGAGGTCAGCTGCTGGAACAGATTGCGTTCCGATACTCGCATGAGCACGCGGCCCTCCAAGTACGGAATCGTTTCGCTGAACGACAGATGATCGCCGCCGGCATTCTCGTAAGTCGCTTGGCTTTCGGCACCCTCTATTTCCGGCAGATTGCTATAGTAAATGCGGTCGTTTCCGTCCAATACGTACAGCTCGTCTTCCGCGCCGAGATTCAACTCTTGGAAGAAGCTGTCCAGCACGCCGGCGTCGACGTCGATAAACAGGCTGCCGACTACTTTAGGCTCCTTGGTCAACATGCCGGAGATGTCGATCAGATTGCGCCCGAACGTGATCGCCTTCCGATTAGGCGAATTGTAATAAGATTCTCCATGCGTCGGGTAGATGGACAAATGGTTGGGGCGTTCGGCCAACGGCTCCAGCCATTCGGCGACGGGAAGCTTGTCCGCGGCAAGCGGCCTGCTCTGCCTCGTCTCGTAATATAGCTTGCCGTCCATGGAACGCACGAAATAAACGCTGCGGATATGTTTGTCGCTGTATAATACCGTTCTTAGAAACGCTTCGATCGGGATATTGTTGATTTGCTCGCGCTGATTGACGTTGTCGGTCTGGTTGATGGATACCGTGTGCGAATACCCCTCGTACCTGCCCGTATACATGAGACGAGTGATCTCGTCGTAGTCGGAGAAAAAATTATTGACGTTGTAGCTCATGTATAGCGACATCTGCTTTAGGTTATTGACCGTGAACTGCTGAACATGGCCGGTAAACGCTTGCAGGGAAAAGACGCTGAGCGCGATCAGCGGGATGAGTCCTACCAGCAGGAAGGCGGCCGAAAATTTGACGAAGACGCTGTTCCACCATTTGCGCACGATCATTATGCTGCCCCTCCCCTAAGAGTCCTTTAGCGCGTTCTTGTATTCTTGCGGCAGCTTGCCCGTCTGTTTCTTGAACATGTCGCTGAAGTGGCGGGCGTTGTTGTAGCCGACCTTCTCCGCGATTTGATAGACCATCAGGTCGGTATGCTTAAGCAGCGAGATCGCCTGCTCCATTCGCAGATCGGTGACGTATTGCTTGAAGTTGCGTCCCACTTGTTTCTTGAAGAAGCTGCTGAAATAATAGGGGTTCATAAAGGCGATCGCCGCTGCCGATTCCAGCGAAATATCCTCCGCGTAATGTTCGCCGATGTACTGCAGCACGCGTTCGATCAGCTTCTGCTCCTTGTTGTCCGGATAGTCGCCGATCCGGTCGCTAAGCTCCTGCAGCATGTCTCGGATGCCCTCGGACATCGCGCCGTACGTCTCGTACATGCCTAGCTTGTTCTGCAGGTGCGCAATATCGAAGCCGAGGTCCGACATGGGAACATCCGACTTCTTCACCTCCTGCACGATATGAAGTATAGCCGAGAAGCAGGTCGTCACCGCGAGCTGGCGATTGCCGACCGTTGCGGTCTCGATCACCTGAAGCAGCGTCATCAGCTTGGATACGGCGTTATCCCGGGAGCCTTTCGTCAACGCTTGGATGATCTCGGATTGCAGAGCGAACAGCTCCTTTTCTCTATCTTTGCGCGGTTCCGGCTCCCGGTATGCGATGACTCTGTTTAATCCGGCGAAATAGGTCATCCCCAGCGCCCGCTCCGCCTGCTCGAAGGAGCGCTCGAGACTTGCCACCCCGTTCGCGGGAGCGCCAACGCCGATGGATACATTCAGCTTTAAATATTTGCCTACGTTGGCCTTGATCGTGTCGGCAAGCAGCACCGGCACCCCCGGCTCCTCGAAGCTTACGGCGAATACGTGCCTGCCATCTCTGACGAAACAATATCCCAGCCCGTGGGCATCGATGCTTTCCTGCACGATATTGGCGATGGCGAATTCGACCAGCTTCCGCGTCTGGACCGGCCAGCGTCCGCCGTCGTTCCCCGCCTTGTCGATTTGGACGATACCGATAGCGAGCAACGGCCCTTGCAGCTTGCCGCTCAAATAAAGGTAACCTTCCGACTGCGCGGACAAGGTTCCTCTGGTGAGCCCGTCCAGCCATCCGCCGACCTCGTCGCCCTGGTTTTTGCGCTCCAGCAGATCCAGCTTGTTGCGACGGCGATCCTCTTCGTCTTCTTCGCGGATGAGCGAAATCGTCTTGGCAATGACGGCTTCCAGATCGGACTTCTTGACGGGCTTGACCAAATAATCGACGGCCCCGTAAGCGATGGCATCCCTGGCGTAAGAGAATTCTTGATAAGCGCTTATAAATACGACCTTGGTCGCCAGCCCCCGCTGCTTGACTTCCTTGATAATGTCGATGCCGGATAGATGAGGCATGCTGATATCGCTAATGACGATGTCGGGCGAACGCTCGTCGATCATGTCCATCAGTTCCTTGCCGTCGTTCGCGAAGCCGATAATATCGATGCCGTGCTCCTCCCAAGGAATGAGCTTGCCGAGCCCCTTCAAGATTAGCGGCTCGTCGTCGGCGATCACTGCCGTTACGTTCATGCGGTCCGTCCCCTTCCCGTCCCAAGTTGCGTCATATATTCTAGAGTACGGCCTGAACAATTGGAATGCGGGTTTTTAAGGCGTTATGGAACTTTTTTAAGCTATATCGCCTAGCATCTAGAACCATTGCGCCTTGCCTCTAAATTCCGATGGGGCCTCGCCGGATGTTTTCTTGAACACCTTGCTGAAATAAAAAGGGTCCTTGTAACCGACAATCGACGAAATCTCGGCAATGGATAAGTTCGAATCGCAGAGCAGCTCCTTCGCCTTCGCGATTCTAAGCTTTTCTATATATTTGGCCGGAGAATAACGCGTTCGTTTTTTGAAGTTTCGAATGAACTGAAACACGCTTAGATTGCTCATCCTCGCATAATGCTCCATGGCATGCTCGTGATGGAACTGTTCGTTCATGACTTTGATGACGCCTTCCAGGGGGCTGTTTTCGGCATTTTTTTCTCCGTTTCCCATAGCCGCCCCTCTTGAAAGCCGAGTCAACAGCTGAAGCAGGTAGCTTATGCTTAATTGGTGATAATGACGCTTTTTCATCTGCAGCTCGTGAATGATGCTTTCGAACAGCTCAACATATTCCGCGCTCATCCCCGGTTGAAAAAAATGACTGCCGGTAAACCCTAGTTCGTCCATTAAGTTTGCCGCCTGGCTGCCGGTAAAGTGAATCCAATACAGCTCCGCCTTGTCGGCGGCCTCGTAATAATAATGCTGATGCTCGCCCGGCCTGTACAGGACGACGCTGCCGGCCTTTGCCGTTACGGTACCGTTGGTTGTGATGTAATGACCAGCCCCGTTGATCAGATAAATCAAATAAAAATCCATCCTCGTTCGATTCAAGGAGACGTCCAGGCCATCTTGCTTCAAATAACCGCAGCAGTTAATGAAATACGGTACGGACAATTCCTCGTGCCCTAAGTTGACGTTGTCCTCCAGAACCGATCCGCTGTAGCCGTGCATGCCGATCCCCCCTATCAAATAAGAGCAAAATATTACAGGCAGATGCCGATTATGTTCATGTACTTCCATACGGCTAAAGATATAATAAAATTGTATCAATAACAACCTATTTCTCATTCGGGATACATGTGTAGAATGATCATTTCTTCGCAATATAGTACAGGATGACCAGAGAGGGAGAATCGGATGGATAAGAAATTAAACGTAGCGGTAATCGGCGTTAGCGGCCGGGGCTTGGGGCTGATAAGCAACATATGCGATATGGAGGATGTCAACATCACGGTCGTTTGCGACTTGTACGAGGACCGTATGGAGAATGCCGCAAACCTGGTGATGGAACTCGGCGGTTATAGACCCGTCTTATGCGGAGACTATAAGGAAGCGGTAAAAAGAAGCGACGTGGATTGCGTCATAACGCCTTCTTCCTGGACGGCGCATCGAGAAATCGCCATCGCTTCCATGAAAGCCGGCAAGCCGGTAGGCATGGAGGTGGGCGGCGCTTGTTCCCTTCACGAAATTTGGGAACTGGTACGGGTCAGCGAAGAAACAGGCATCGACTGCATGATGCTGGAGAACTGTTGTTACGGAAGAGAAGAATTGACCATTCTGAACATGGTGAAGCAAGGTCTATTTGGCGAGCTAATCCATTGCCAGGGCGGTTATCAGCATGATCTGCGCCAAGAAATCGCCACCGGGCTCGAGAATCGCCATTATCGTTTCCAAAATTATCGGCACCGGAACGGCGAAGTGTATCCGACGCACGAGATCGGACCGATCGCCAAGTACCTGGACATCAACAGAGGCAACCGTTTCGTATCCTTAACCTCCATGTCTTCGAAAGCCAAAGGCTTGCGCCAGTGGATCGTCGACAACAAAGGCGAGAATCACGAGCATGCCGGCTTGGACTTCGCGCAAGGCGATATCGTTACGACGATGATCAAGTGCGCCCATGGCGAAACGATCTTCCTCATTCACGATACTTCGCTGCCTCGAGTGTATTCCAGAGGCGGCAGAGTCCAGGGGACGAAGGGCATCTGGATGGAAGACAAGAAGTCCGTCTATATCGATGGCGTATCTCCATCCGAGCATGCGGCCGGGGAAGACGCCTGGGAGCCCCTTGAGAGCTATATGGACAAATACGAACACCCTCTATGGAAGGAGTTCAGAAGCTCCGGCGTAAAAGGCGGCCATGGAGGCATGGATTTCCTCGTGCTGCGGGCGTTTTTCGAAAGCGTAATGAAACAAACGCCCGCTCCCATCGACGTCTATGACACGGCAGCCTGGATGGCCGTAACTTGCCTGTCCGAGGAATCCATAGCGCTGGGCAGCATGCCGGTGGCTTTCCCCGACTTTACCTGCGGCAAATGGATGGACCGCAAAGATGAAGCTCCGTCCAAATACGGATTAAGCCAAGTATTTCATGATTGCTTTGAGGCGTAGGGCTTCCACCTGCGTTCGAAGCGCGAGCACAATAAAGCCCCGAGGCTTCATGCCTCGGGGCTTCCGCGTTGCGGCGATCGGTTATGGGCGTCCGTCGGGGCGCGAATCTCTCCGCGCATCCCCTTTATTTTTTGCCGATCATGTTCTCGGGACGAACGAATTCGTCGAACTGCTCGGAAGTCAGCAGGCCGCTCGCGATCGCGGATTCCTTGAGCGTCAGTCCGTTCTTGTGCGCGTTCTTGGCGATGGCCGCCGCGTTCTCGTAGCCGATATGCGGGTTAAGCGCCGTGACGAGCATCAGCGACTGATCCAGATTGCGTTTGATCACCGCTTCGTTCGGCTCGATGCCGACCGCGCAGTTGTCATTGAACGAAATCATGGAATCCGCCATCAGCGCGACGGACTGGATGAAGTTGTACAGGATGACCGGCTTGAACACGTTCAGCTCGAAGTTGCCTTGGCTTGCCGCCATGCCGATTGCCGCGTCGTTGCCGATGACCTGGCATACCGCCATCGTCAACGCTTCGCTTTGCGTCGGGTTGACCTTGCCCGGCATGATGGAGCTGCCCGGCTCGTTCTCCGGAATGGAGATCTCGCCGATGCCGCAGCGCGGACCGCTGGCGAGCCATCTCACGTCGTTGGCGATCTTCATCAGGTTGGCCGCCAGCGCCTTGATCGCGCCGTGCGTGTACACCATCTGGTCATGGCTCGTGAGCGAGTGGAACTTGTTGCGGGCCGTGATAAACGTTTTGCCCGTAAGCGCCGTAACTTCCGCCGCTACCGCAACCGCGTAGTCCGGATGCGCGTTAAGGCCAGTGCCGACAGCCGTGCCGCCGAGCGCCAGCTCGCGCATCGTGTCCACGCTCTGAACGAGCATCGCGCGCGTGTTGTCGAGCATGGAATACCAGCCGCTGATTTCTTGGCCGAACGTAATCGGCGTAGCGTCTTGGAGATGGGTACGGCCGATCTTCACGAGATTGTCGAACTTCTCCGCCTTCGCGCGCAGCGTGCCGTTCAGCACGTCCAGCGCCGGGATCAGCCGATCCTCGACCGCAATGACGCCCGCGATGTGCATCGCGGCCGGGAACGTGTCGTTGGAGCTTTGCGAACGGTTGACGTCGTCGTTCGGGTGAACGCGAGTTTGGCTGCCGCGAGCTTCGAGAATTTGGTTCGCGCGGCGGGCGACCACTTCGTTGACGTTCATGTTCGTTTGCGTGCCGCTGCCCGTCTGCCATACAACGAGCGGGAATTCGGCATCCCATTTGCCGCTTAGAATTTCATCGACCGCTTCGCCGATCACTTGCGCCTTCTCTTCGTCCAGCACGCCAACCTTCAAGTTCGCGAACGCGGACGCTTTCTTGACGATCGCCATGGCGTAGACGACTTCGATCGGCATTTTTTCGCCGCCTATTTTGAAGTTCTGCAGACTTCGCTGCGTTTGCGCTCCCCACAGCTTGTCGGCGGGAACCTGAATCTCGCCCATCGTATCCTTCTCAATCCGGTAATCCATTACAGCAACGTCTCCTTTACGTTAAATATGATTACTTCTTGCAATACAATAAATGTTCAAAAAACTACAGAGAACGGCATCTTGCAGAAAGTGAACAACCTCTTTCATTTATAACGCTAATCGCGCGCAGAAGCAAGCCGGATCATGAGTCTCGCGGAGCCTGGGGCGTTAATCGAGCACCCACTCCTGCGCTCTCTTGCGCTCCTGCCAGAACCGGCGGTAGATGCCGTCGCTGCCGATCAGCTCGCGATGGGTGCCGTATTGCGCGACCTTCCCTTGGTCGATCACGGCAATATGGTCCGCGTGGCGAACGGTATTGAGCCTATGCGCGATGATGACCACCGTCTTGTCCCGGGCCAGCTCCTCGAACGCTTCCTGAATGTACTTCTCGTTGTCGGGATCGACGCTTGCCGTCGCTTCGTCCAACAAAATAATCGGGGCGTCCTTCAGTATCGCCCTCGCGATGGAAATCCGCTGCTTCTGTCCGCCGGACAGCAGCCCTCCCCCTTCGCCGACCACCGTATCGTAGCCGCTTGGCAACTTCTCGATGAAGTCGTGGCAACGGGCTTTGCGCGCCACCTCCGCCACTTGCTCTATCGTAGCGTTCGGATTGCCGTAGCGGATATTGTTCGCTACCGTATCATTGAACAGATAGACATCCTGGAAGACAAACGCGAGCTGATCCATCAACTCGTTCGATTCCAGACCGCGCACATCCGCGCCTCCGATCGAGACGGCTCCTTGACGTACGTCCCAGAATCGCGCGATCAAGTTCAGAATCGTTGTTTTGCCTCCGCCCGATGGTCCGACGAGCGCCGTAATGCCCTTCTCCGGAATGGAAAGGTTCAGGTTATGCAGCACGTTCTGCCCGTCGTATCCGAAGGTCACGTCGCGCAGGACGATCTCGTGCCCTATCGGCCGCCGACGGGAATCCTTCGGCAGCAGCCTGACGTTGTCGTTCCGGATAATGTCGTTCATATGCTCCACGTTCGTCATGAACATGCGGCGGAACACCGCGTAATCCATAAGCGGCAACGGCTCGTAGAAGCAGATCGCCAGAATCAGGAAAACAATGAACGAGGCCGGCTCTAGCGTTCCTTGCCCGATCAGCGCGCCTCCGACCAGAAGCACCAACGCAAGTCCGAGCTCGAACGAAATGTTGTAGACCGCCGTATACGGCGTCAGTCCTTTATTAATCGAGATGCTGGCTTTCTTGTAATTCAAGATCGTTTGGGAGTAGCTCTCCATCCGGCTTCCCGTCAGGCCCAGGGAGCGGATGACGGCAATGCCGCGGATATATTCCAAAATGCGTCCGTTCGCTGCTTGCCTCGCCGCCGACAAACGTGCCATGATCTGCTTCAGCTTACGCTCCGCCAGCCATGTAGCCGCCAAGCTCAGCGGCACCCCGGCGAGCGACACGAGCGCCAGCCGCCAATCGATCCACAGCATGGCGGCGAGCAGAATCGGCGGTATGACCAAGCCTTTAATGAGGCCGACGACGATGGACGGCATGTAGATGTAGGTTCCCGCATCCGATTTCACGCGCGATTCCAGCACGGAAGCATCCTTTTGCAGGAAGAAGCCGTACGGCACCTTGAGCAGCCGATCCCCCAAATATAAGCGGAGACGCGTCAGGAAATGGCCGAAGAGCGGGAACGACGTTTTGTTCGTGCGATAATAGAAGATCCCCTGGGCGGCAAACATGGCAATCATCCACATAACGGCCGTCCACGCGTCGTCCTGGCGCCCCAATAACGAAGCATAGACGGCCATGGCCACCGCGACGGAACCTAGCGCGACGAACAGGTTCTCGAACGCCGAATACGCGTATACGCTCCATAATTTGCGCCCGTGCTCTCCCGCCAGCAGCAACGATTGCTTGAGCGCGGACATCTCGTTCAAGCGACGGAACGGGTCATCCTCTTCCACGGCCGACGCGGCGGCGATATCCGCGGCGCCGCCGCTATTGTTGTCAGGCGCGTAGTCGCTGGAGGAGTCTGGCTTTGCGCCGCGAGACGTCGCCGTCGCCCCGGCAACGCCGGCCGCCGGCGCTTCCTCCCGCTCCCCATAGAGATCCTCCGCCCCGCTCTCGTACGCTTCCCACATCCGGCGATAGAGCTCGTTCTCGAGCAGCAGCTGCCCGTGCTTGCCCTTGGCTACGATTCGGCCTTCGTCGATCACCGCGATCTGGTCGGCGTGCACGATCGTGCCTAGCCGATGGGCGATCGCGATAATCGTCTTGCGATCGCCTTCGACGGAGCGGGTAAGCGATGCCAGGGCATCCCGGATGCGGGCTTCGTTCTCCGGATCCACCAGCGCCGTCGCTTCGTCCAGAATGACGATCGGCGCATCTTTCAAGATCGCGCGGACAAGCGAGATCCGTTGCCGCTGTCCGCCGCTGAGCGCCATTCCGCCTTCTCCCACCTCGGTGGCGTAGCCGAGCGGCAGCGCCTCGATAAAGTCGTGGCACGCGGCCCGGCGAGCGGCGTTCACGACCTCCTCGTCGGATGCGCCGGGCTTGCCGTAGCGGATATTTTCCATGATCGAGCCCCGGAACAAATAAGCATCCTGGAAGACGAACGACACGAGCGACATCAACCGCTCCTCGTCCATCTCTCGCACATCGACGCCGCCGATCTCGACCGAACCTCCGTCCACGTCCCAGAAGCGCGGGAGCAGGCGGGCAATCGTCGTTTTGCCTGCGCCCGACGGTCCTACCAGCGCCGTGAAGGTTCCCGGGGCAACCTCTAGCGACACCCCGTTCAACACGGGCTGCTCGTTGTAGGCAAAGCTTACGTCCCTAAGCTCGATGGAAGTATCCTTGGGTTCGCGCGCGGCGGACGCGTTGACCGCCGGCATAACCGGCTCTTGGAGCAGCATGCTGACGTTTTTGAGCGCGGCGGACAGACGGAAAGCGGTCATGCCGCTGGAACGGAGCATTTTGAACAGGGCGGCGCCTACGCCCAGCGACATTAGAATGAAAAAGACGAGGACGGGGATGCTGAGCTGCTCCCGCGAAATGAGCCAAAGTCCCGACGGAACGACGATCAGCAGCGCCGTACGCGACAAGAGCACCGCAAGCGTCTTGAAAGGCGCGCCTTCGCTTTCGATTCGTGAGCTGACGTCCGAGAATTCCCGGACCGCCTTCGCGTACGACTGAAAC
>JAQSXN010000095.1 GCA_029256665.1 Paenibacillus sp. | reverse complement strand
GCACCTCGAAGTTGTCCGGATACCGCTTCATCTGCAGACGGCAATACGCCTGCACATGCTCGATCTCCTCTCCCACCGGAATCATCATTCTACCTTTGCTTAGACCGATTCTCAGCAATTTGGACAAGTCCTTGATCATTCCCCCCACGTCCTTGTTCCCCCTTCGGAGCGCATACCAGTAGATGGAATCGAGCGTATTGTACAGCAAATGCGGCGTAATCTGCGCATGAAGCGTCGCGAGCTCCGTTTCCTTCTGCTTGATCTTCATTAGATAGTTTTCCTCGACGGAGTGATCCAGCCTCCTCGTCATTCGCAAAAAAGCGCCGTACAAAATGCCGAACTCGTCCGAACGCGGCAAATCCCGGCTATGGTCCACGGCAAGCGGAACGCCGGGCTCGTAAATTTTCGTTATCGAAACTAAACGATGCAGCGGTCTGACGATGATCCGCAGCAAATACAAAACAAACAGCAGCACGAGTACCAAGTAAACGGCGGACACGATCATAATAAACCACTGGAACGCCTTCCAGCTGCCAGACAACGAATCCAAAGGAACGTGATAGACCAGGCGAGTATGATATTCGGGCTCGTATGCGAACGCGTACAGCCAACGTTCTCCCCCATGGGAGACGAAACGATAGCCGGAGGCCGCCCTGTTGGCCGGCTTCGTCAGGCTCTCATCCGCCATGTCCGCCGATCCGGCTTGCATGAGCAGCTCGTCCGCGTCGTTAAACAGAAAAATACCGGAATGCTCCGGCAGCTCCACGGATAAGAGATCCTTGGTCAAATGCACCTCCAATTGGGAGACGACCAGGTATCCGATGACATCGTTGTAATTCTGGGCATTTAATAAACTTCGGATGAAGCCTACCGTCTTGACTCCCTCGGAAGACTCGATGATCCGGAAAACGCCGGAGCCGCGCTTGCGGTTCGCGTGCTCGGCCCATTCGGGCATGTCCGAATTGTCGTATTCGAAATATTTGAAGCCGCTGTCTTTATTGGATAAATCGACATGGGTTCGCTTATCTTCTTTGTTCATCATATACAATGTATAGTTCGTCCCATCCGACGACCAGCGCTCCAAAATTTCGTCGGCCTGGTTAATTTGGCTGAACGTCTCGACATTCACCCAGAACGGGTTAAGCACGGTGTGGTTGAACAGATGGTTGCCGAGGAACGTAATCGTCTTGTCGTTCACCGCGGACATCGATTTGGTTATCGTCGTATGATTCTGCTTCGCCAACTGCAGCATGGTTCGTCCCAGCTCGCCCTGCATCGATTGCTCCGCTTTGTAAGCGGAGATCCACCCGACAATGAGAAAAGGGCCTATGATGAATAAAGCAAACGCCAATGTCACTTTAAATTTCAGCTTCAGTCCGATCCCCCCTACCCTTTTCGATAATCCGCCGGACTAATGCCCGTGTAACGCTTGAACATTCGGCTAAAGTGCTCCGGGGATTCGTAACCGACCTCGCTCGCGATCTCGTACCGCTTCTTGTCCGTCGTCGCGAGCAAATATTTGGCTTCCTCGATCCGAAGCTCCGTGACGTAATCCCAAACGCTCCTTTTGGTTTCTCTCTTGAACAAATAACGAAGATAGGCCGAGCTGAAATGAATGTCCGCGGCGATATCCTGGATCTTGAGCGCGGGGTTTCGATATTGCTTACGAATATAGGCCGTAATTTGATCCAAAACGGTGCGATCGCGCTCACGCGCCAGATCCCGGAGCGAGAGGGCGGCCGCTTCGATATACGAGGCAAGCAGTTCGATCCTGGCTGCGGGGGTTGCCTCCCTGAAGTAGACATCGGGGTCGAACCGGCGCTGCGACGTGCCGTTGCCGTGCCCGTATTCCAGCAGCAGGCCGTAAATTCGATAGACCAACATGCCAAAGTAGCTGTTCATCATTTCGTCCGTATGTCCCAGTTCCTTCAACAAGACGACTACATCCCGGGCGCGCCCGGCAAGGCCGTCTTCGTCGCCTCCCTTTAGAAGCTGCACGCACTCCTCCACCTTTTCCATCCAGCCCACCATATTCAAGCTGTTCTGCGCGGCGACATCCTCGTAATAGAACACTTGCTGCTCGGGATGAAGCTTCTTCCACTCTGCCGCCATCTGCGCTTCTTCCGTTAACCTGGACAGCAAGGTCTTATCGGCATGAGGGCTGCTGATGCCTATGGTGGCTTCCACGTTCAAATATTGCTTGAAGTTCGCCGAGACGAATTGGCCGATTAGCTGGAGCTCGGCCTGCAACGAATGATCCTGTCCCTTGGAATCCCGTTCTTTTAATTGTACAATGCCGATCAGTTCGTTCCCGAAGCCATTTAACGTTAACCCGCCCCATTCGCTCAGGCTTTCCTCAAAAATATTCAATGCCGCGTATTTAAGCAGCTTTCTCTCCTGGTATGCGACCTCGCGTTCGCTAAAGCCACCGTGACTGAAATCCAGACGCACGGAGACGACGCCGTAGTAAGGTCCCTTAAGCTCTTTCCCAAGCTCCGTCGCTAATTCGTCGTGCTCTTGCTTCGACAACCCTCGTTCCGTCAACAATTCCATGAGTATTTCGCGCCGCCGCGCCAGATCGGACGAGTGGGTCCCTTGCTCTCCGATAGAGTGCTCCAGCGACCGTTTGCCGATCTCCTCCTTCTCCCCCAACACGTTGTTGACGACGCGAAGAAGCTCTTCTTCCTCAACGGGCTTTACTAGATAGTCCCTTGCGCCCAACCGTAGAGATTTCTTGGCAAAGTCGAACTCTTCATGCGCGGAAATAACGATGACGGGCAGATGGGGCTGCTCCATATAGATCGTTTCCATCAGCTCGATCCCGCTCATCCGGCTCATTTGAATATCGGTCAGCACCAAGTCGAACTGGTCCATCCGCAAATAATCGACAGCTTCGAAGCCGTTCAGGGCCGTCTCCACGCTCGTAATCCGAAGATCCGAGGCGAGCAGGAAATCCCGGATTCCGATGCTAACGTTAGGCTCGTCGTCAACGACTAAAATCTTGTACACGGATAACGCCCCTTTCCATTTCATGACCAGTATAAAATGGAGCATCCATCGTGTCGATGATCTTTTCCAATTATCGCGTGACGGATGTGACCGCTTTCATAGATACGCGTCCATCTTGCTCGATTCTGGCATGGCGGCAGCCTAAACCGCGCAGGACGATAGCAAGCCGGCACCCTGGACGGGTAGCCGGCTATTTGGTTGAACTGTAAAACACGCTGCAAGAAACACGCCAGCTGTCTGTCGGAAGCCCGCTTTCGCGAGAAAATCCGGCGTCTGCCTCGGGGTGCCTTGCTTGCAAGATTGCGTAAATCAGCTTACTCGTGCCGCAGATGCTGCAGCGTAAGAACGAATATTTGTTCGACATGATCGTCGTCAAGCGAATAGAAAACCGTCTTGCCTACCTTGCGCCGCTTGACGATGCGCATGTTGCGCAGCAGCCTCAGTTGATGCGAGACGGCGGACTGGCCCATCTCCAGCACTTGCGTCAAGTCGTGCACGCACAGCTCCGATTGCAGCAGCGCGTGTATGATCTTGACCCGCGTCGGGTCGCCGAGCGCCTTAAACAAATCCGCCAGCTCCGTGGCAGCCGCCTCGTCGACCAGCTTTTCCTTCACTCCCGCGATATCCGCTTCCGTACCCGCGCATGCGTCGTCGCATGCGGCCGAGATCGTTACATTGTCCACTTGGGCTCCCCACCATATCGTAATCGAATATGCCCATTATACCATGCAAGCCACCTAAGTCACAGACGGGACGATTCCTCCGCTCCTTGGAAGTTAGACGCCGTCAGCACCGCGCTCTCCCCGGCCTTTAGCGTGATCGTTCTATCCTGTCCGCCGTACACGAATTGATAGTCGCCGCCCATATCCGACGAGACGACCGCCTTTGCCAGCTTGCCGCCGCTCCACTCCAGATCGACCGTGCATCCTCCCCGGGCCCGCAAGCCGGTTATACGGCCTTCCGGCCATGCCGCGGGCAACGCCGGCAGTAGAGCGATCTCGCCTCGGTGCGATTGCAGCAGCATTTCGGCCAGCGCCGCCGTGCCGCCAAAGTTCGCGTCGATCTGGAACGGCGGATGATCGCCGAACAGGTTGGTATGAACCGACTTCGAGAGCAGCGCCGACAGATGCTCCAGCGCCGCTTCGCCGTCGCCGAGCCTCGCCCAGAACTCCACGATCCATGCCCTGCTCCACCCCGTATGTCCGCCTCCGTTCGCCAGCCTGCCCTCGAGCGTCGCGCGGGCGGCGATCGCCAGCTCCGGCTCGTATCTAGGCGTAATCTGTTCTCCCGGATGGAGAGCAAAGAGATGGGAGATATGGCGATGGCCCGGCTCCACCTCTTCATAATCCTCCGACCACTCCATCAGGCCGCCGCTTCGGCCGATCTCGGGCTCGGGCAACCGTGCCAGCGCGGCCTCTAGCTCGGACCGGAATGCCGCTTCGCCTTCCTCAAGCGCAAGCTTGTCGCTCGCCTCCAGACAGGCGGTGAACAGCGCATGGGCGATCTGCGAATCCATGGAGGGACCGACGCATAATCTGCCCGTCTGCCCATTAGGCAATCGGTACGTATTCTCCGGCGACAAGGACGGAGCCGTAACGAGCCTTCCCCGCGCGTCCTCCACCAGGAAGTCGAGCAGAAACAGCGCCGCGTCCTTGAGCGTCGGATAGGCCCGCTCCAGCAAAAATACTTTGTCCCCGCCGTACCGGTAATGCTCCCACAGATGCAAGGACAGCCATGCGCCGCCCATCGGCCAGATGACGGCGGGCATATAAGTGCCGACAACCCTGCTTTCGGCCCATAGATCCGTCGCGTGATGGGCCGCGAACCCCCTTGCCCGGTACATCTCCTTTGCCGTAGCCGACCCGGTCTGACGCAGCCGATCCAGCAAATCGAATACCGGCAAGTGACATTCCGCAAGATTGCATAGCTCCGCCGGCCAATAATTCATCTGCAGGTTGATGTTGAGGTGGTAATCGCTCTCCCATGGCGGCGTGTGGCTTTCGTTCCATACGCCTTGCAGATTGGCCGGCAAGGATCCCGGTCTCGAGCTTGCGATGAGCAAATACCGTCCATATTGAAAAAATAACGCTAGCAAGCCGGGGTCCGTCACGCCTTGCTTGAACGCCGTCAGCCGCTCGTTCGTCGGAAGGCGTTCCGCGCTTGAACCATTCGCCGCGTCAAACTCTCCGCTCCCATCTCCTATGGCCAGCGACACGCGTCCGAACAGCTCGCCGTGGTCGGCGACATGGTCCCGCCTGATCGCCTCGTACCCCTTGGCCTCCGCGGCGTCCAATACGCTTATCGCCGCGGATAGCGGATCGTCGTGGCGGAACGATGTCGCCGCGGCGATATAGACCGTCGCCGAATCCGCTCCGGTCACGCTGAGATTATCCCCGATGACGTCCGAATTGCCGCCTTCGGCCACGAGCCGCACCGCCACGGCATAGGTTACGCCGCCTTCGCCGTTCCGCCCCCGCATCACGATCGTGTTCGTCTCCCCGAAGGAATGACCGTCGAACGGCCTTCGGTCCAGATAGGCATCGAAGGTCAAGGAGCCTGCCCGGTCGGCCGTCATGCGAATCGCGATCACTTCGTCGACATAACTGGCGATTGCCTCCCTGCCATATCGGACGCCGCCGGCGTCAAATCCGATTTTGACGACGCCCTCCTCCAGATCAAGCTCCCTCTCGTACCAGGCTATCGCCTCCTCCATCCCGCGGAAGCCGATATTCAGATCGCCGAGCGTCTGATAAGGGCCGATATGCTTAGGCGTCGAGGTAAGCGACGTTTTCGCTAAGCGCTCCGCTTCGTCCAGCTTTCCCTCGAACAGCAGCCTGCGCACCTCTCCCAAAGCTCGCCCTGAATCCGGATTGGTCCGGTCGATCGGCCCCCCGTACCATAACGACTCTTCATTCAGCTGTATCCTTTCCCCGTGAACGCCCCCGAATACCATCGCTCCGAGCTAGCCCGAACCGATAGGCAGCGCTTCCACCCATTTGCGGGCGGGTTCCTTATACCACAATCTCTGGTTGTTAGTCGCCATTTCCAACATCCCCTCGCACCGTTATTCCATTCCATTATAGACATTCTCCATCGCCGGCCAGCAGTGCTAATCATGACTTTGACGGGTAAAATAATGACTTTGTCGAAGATTGGTTTCATAGGACGCGGTCATCTACTATAATAATAGGATATAACGCTAGGAAAGTGGGGCAGGAGATGTTCTCGCTCAATGAAAAGATGTATTTGCTGAAAGTGCTGAAGTCGCGGAAAACGAAGTCCTGGCTCGGGCTTGCCAAGAAGGATCCCGTCCATGACAAGCTCGTCGAGAAGCTCGAACAGATGGTGCGCAACGAACAAGTCAACAAGGAGCATCTGTAAGAGGTTGTTCTGACACTGAGAACCGAACATTTTTAACTCTCATTGTAAGCCAATCCAGCCAGATAACCGGCTCATCAGCTTAAGTCAGGCACAGGAAGGAACTTATTCATCATGACAGGAAAAACACATCTCTTGATCGGCGCGGCTATCGGAGCCGTTACAGCCGTCTCCCATTCTTCGGACATGGAGGACAGTTTGCTGTACGTCGGAGTCGCCGCCTTCTCCGCGCTTGCCGCCGACCTCGACGGTCCCAGCATGCTAAGCAGCAGACTAACCAAGCTCAGCAAACAAATCAGGGAGCTTGCGTTATGGGGCGGACTTATCTATCTGGCGATCTGCGCCTATCTGTATTTCACGGGGGAACCTCTGTCGCCTTTATGGGCAGGGGGGAGCATTGCCGCAGTGTTGCTCGGACTCGTTATGAAACAAGGAGCGATCCGCAACGCGCTTGTCAGCGTCGTCGGTCTTTATCTTATCTACCACGGAGCGCTGCACGAGCAAACCTGGCTCATTGGTCTCGGCGCGTTTGTCGTTTGGGCGCCTTGGCTGAAGCATCGAGGCATGACGCATACCGTCTGGATCGTGCCGATATGGGCATGGCTTGGCTGGGGACTGGAGCAGCAGCTCGGCGTGCCGGGTCTCGGCATGACCGCCATGCTGGGCTATCTCTCCCATCTCGCGGCGGACACGCTGACGCCAAGCGGCGTGAAGTGGCTGTACCCGCTGGTCAAGAAATCGTTTAAGGTTAGATTGTAATTCGGGCAATCATCCCATGATACCAACAGAGCCCGCCCATCGCAAGCAGTTGCGAAGGGCGGGCTCTATTTGTAAGCTATGGAGTTGATTCGCCGCTCTAACCTGCCCGGTTAGAAGCGCTCCGAGACGACCTTCGGCTGGGTAAACAGCAACAAATAGTCGCGTCCGCCCGCCTTGGAATCGGTGCCGGACATATTAAAGCCGCCGAACGGGTGTACGCCGACGAGCGCTCCCGTGCATTTGCGGTTAAAATACAGGTTGCCGACGTGGAATTCTTCGCGCGCCTTCTCGAGCCGAGCGCGATTATTCGAAATAACGGCGCCGGTTAATCCATACTCCGTATTGTTCGCGATGTCGAGCGCCGCCTCGAAGTTTGCCGCCTTAATGAACGCGAGCACGGGGCCGAATATTTCCTCTTGCGCGATGACCGCGTACGGTTCCACGTCCTTAATGATGGTCGGTTCGATAAAGTAACCGGCGCTGCTGCCTTTGTTGCCGCCTAAGATCAACGTGCCTTCGTTCCTGCCGACCTCGATGTGCTTTAAGATGCCTATAAACGCGCGCTCGTCGATCACCGGTCCGATATACGTCGATTGCTCCGCCGCCTTGCCCATCCGGAGCGCGCGGGTCCGCTCCACGACCTTTTTGATCACGACGTCATAGACCGCTTCATGTACGACCGCCCTTGAGCATGCCGAACACTTTTGACCGGAATAACCGAATGCCGACGCCGTAATCGCTTCCGCCGCCAACTCCAGATCGGCATCCTCGTCGACGATGATCGTGTCTTTGCCGCCCATCTCCGCGATGACGCGTTTGATCCACTTCTGATCCTTGCGCGCCGCAGCCGCTTTTTCGTTAATGCGCAAACCAACCTCTCGCGAGCCCGTAAAACATATAAATCGGGTTAGCGGATGCTCCACCAGGAAGTCGCCGATGTCGCTGCCCGAGCCCGGCAAATAGTTCACTACGCCATCCGGCAGCCCCGCAGCCTCCAGCAGCTCGACGAATTTGGCCGCGATGACGGCAGTCGGGCTTGCCGGCTTTAGCACGACCGTATTGCCCGCGACGACGGAAGCCATCGTCATGCCGACCATGATCGCAAGCGGGAAGTTCCATGGCGGAATGACGACGCCGACCCCCAGCGGAATGTAGACGAGCTCGTTGTCCTCGCCCGCAAGCGGCACTAGCGGCTGGCGCCCGGCCAGCCGTTCCATCTCCCTGCCGTAAAACTCCATAAAGTCGATCGCTTCCGCCGTATCGGCATCCGCCTCCGCCCAGCTCTTGCCCGCTTCGTACACGAGCCAAGCGGAGAACTCGTGTTTGCGCCGGCGCAGGATGGCAGCCGCCTTGTAAAGCACCTTCGCCCTGGCCGGAGCGGGAACCCGCTTCCAGCTTTCGAAGGCAGCCGCGGCCGACAATATCGCTCTATGGGCATGATCGGTCTCCGCCTGGGAGACTATTCCGATAAGCTCGGTGAACTGCGAAGGGTTAATCGATTTGCGTTTTGTCGTCGTCTCGATCCAATCGGAGCCGATCTTGAGCTTGTACTCGCGGCCGAGCTCTGCTTCGACCCCCGCAAGCGCAGCTTGGAATTCTGCGATATTGTCGCTGATCGCGAAATCGGTAAACGGTTCGTTGCGGAACGGCTCTCGCATACGCTTCTCCCCCTAGTCATCAATGTGACATGCAGCTTGCATGGAAAGGGCTTATATGAAGATTATGCGGAGAGCGTCCGGGAAATGAGCAAAACTCGTTAACGGCGACGTCTATTCCGAGATCAGTTCTACCAATGCTTCCTTGCAGAACGCAAATACTGCTTGCTCCTCGTCCTCTTCCATCTCCATGTCGAGGTACTTGCCGGAAGCCGCGATCAGAAATTCGTATTTCGCGATGCGGGCGTTATCCCCTTCTTTTGCGTACACGACGCGGAGCCTGACGCCTTCCTCCTGGTACAGCTCGTCCTCCTCGTCGACTTCGAGGTCCAGCAGAAACTCATAGCGCTCTCCTTCGATAATCTTGTATGGGTCTTTGATTTGTTCGACGGTATATTCCGTAATCGTAAACATCGCGTCATCCTTCCTTTCTAGTTATCCCGTTTGTCATTCGAACGGCAAAGGCAGCCCGAATCTCCGCAAATAACGAAGGTCCGGACTGCCTCTCGGATTAATTGGCAAAAATCATTATTGCGCGCTTAGCGTCTCCGTCAGCGGAGGCACGATTTGGGACTTGCGGGAAACAACGCCTTTCAGAAGCGCCTTGTTGTCGGTCAGCGTCACGTTGAACGCCTTCTCCACGCTGCTTGCTTGGCTGCCCAGCGCAAGACCGATGGAGTCGTTGTTCAGGATGTCCGTTACGACAAGCAGGAACAGGTCCAGCCCTTTGGCGGCGATAATGCCGTTAAGCGCATCCTCAAGCGCGGCTCCGCGGTTAAGAACGTCGTTCACGTCAACCGCGTTGACTTGCGCGATTTCAACCTTGTAGCTGCCCATCGAGAACTCCTTGGCGTCGATGGAGATCAGCTGCTCGATCGTTTTGTCGCTCAGATCCGCGCCGGCTTTCAGCATGTCCAATCCGTAAGCGTCGGCATCCACGCCCGCGATCGCCGCCAGCTCTCGAGCGGCCGCCACGTCTTGCTCCGTGCAAGTCGGCGATTTGAACAACAGGGAGTCGGAGATGATCGCGGACAACATCAGGCCCGCGATTTCCTTGCGAATCTCGAC
>JAQSXN010000094.1 GCA_029256665.1 Paenibacillus sp. | reverse complement strand
CGGATTAGCCTCAGCGCCGATCCGGTAGAAGAAGTGAAGGTGGCGCGCGAGCTGCTTAAGACGTTTGGCCTGATTACCAACGCGGCTACTCTGGTCTCTTGTCCGACTTGCGGCAGGCTCGACATCGACTTGTTCTCCATCGCCAACGAGGTGGAAGACTACATTTCCAAAATTAAAGTGCCGATTAAAGTTTCCGTGCTCGGCTGCGCGGTTAACGGTCCGGGAGAGGCTCGCGAGGCGGATATCGGCATCGCGGGCGCTCGCGGCGAAGGTATGTTGTTCCGTTATGGAGAGATGATTCGCAAGGTTCCGGAAGCCGAGCTGCTGAACGAGCTGAAGAAAGAAATCGATACGATCGTGAGCGTCTACGAGGCGACCGGCGAGATTCCGGGCCGCAAAAATCACGCCCACGCCTAGATTTGGGAGGGAAGAGGTTCCAAGTTGCAGTCCCGGACTGCGGGGACCTCTTCTTTTTTATGGTCGGCAAGCGATTATTCCTGTTTCCAAGCGGCAATACTGACAGAATACGGTTGGTATGAAAGGAGCGGGAATCGATAATGAGTTTAAGTTTGGTATTAATGCTGATTCAAGTTTTTTTTGCCGTGGTAATCGGGTTGTACTTCTGGAATCTGCTGCGCAACCAGAAGACGAACCGCTCGGCGGTCGATAGGGAGTCGAAAAAGGAAATGGATAAGCTGAGAAAGCTGCGTTCCGTTTCGCTCACCAAACCGCTGGCGGAGAAAACGCGTCCTCAAACGATGGACGATATTGTCGGCCAACGGGACGGTTTGCGCGCGCTCAAGGCGGCGCTGTGCAGCGCCAATCCCCAGCATGTCATCATTTACGGACCTCCGGGCGTCGGCAAGACGGCCGCGGCGCGCGTCGTGCTCGAGGAAGCGAAAAAAAATCCGTCCTCGCCGTTTCTGCCCGAAGCCAAATTTACGGAGATCGACGCCACGACCGCGAGATTCGACGAACGCGGCATCGCGGATCCGCTGATCGGCTCCGTCCATGATCCCATCTATCAAGGTGCGGGAGCGATGGGGGTAGCGGGTATTCCGCAGCCTAAGCCCGGCGCCGTGACGAAAGCGCATGGCGGAATATTGTTCATCGATGAAATCGGGGAATTGCATCCCGTGCAGATGAATAAATTGTTAAAGGTGCTGGAAGACCGGAAGGTGTTTCTCGAGAGCGCGTATTACCATTCGGAGGATGCCAACATTCCGCTCTACATACACGATATCTTCCAGAACGGCTTGCCGGCGGACTTTCGCCTAGTCGGCGCGACGACCCGGTCGCCCCAGGAGATCCCGCCGGCGATCCGTTCGCGCTGCATGGAGGTTTATTTCAGGCCGCTGCTCGCGGACGAAATTGCGCTAGTAGCGGAGAACGCGGTCAAAAAGATCGGGTTCGCGCCTTGTCCGGAAGCGATCGACGTCGTAAAACGTTATGCCACGAACGGCCGCGAAGCCGTCAATGTCATCCAGTTGGCCGCGGGCGTGGCATTATCCGAGAAACGGGACGCCATTACGGCGGGCGATATCGAATGGGTTGTCAACAGCAGCCAAATACCGCCGCGTCCGGATCGTAAAGTGCCAAGCCAGCCTCAGATCGGGTTTGTGAACGGGCTGGCCGTCTATGGACCTAACATGGGCACGCTGCTGGAGATCGAGGTGAGCGCTATCCCCGCCGCGAAGGGCAAAGGCACGTTTACCATTACCGGCGTCGTCGACGAGGAGGAGCTTGGCGGCGGCTCGCGCACGCTGAGAAGAAAAAGCATGGCGAAGGGCTCCGTGGAGAACGTGCTGACGGTTCTGCGAAGAACGGGCCTTAATCCGCAGAACTTCGACCTGCATATCAACTTCCCGGGCGGCACGCCGATCGACGGGCCTTCCGCGGGCATTGCCATGGCGACGGCGATTACTTCGGCAATCCGCGGCCTTCCGATCGACAACAAGCTGGCCATGACGGGGGAGGTCGGCATCCACGGCAACGTGAAGCCGGTTGGCGGCGTGCTTGCCAAGGTAGAGGCGGCCTTTCAGGCCGGAGCCGTACAGGTGATCATTCCCAAGGAAAACTGGCAGGCGATTTTTGCCGATCTGAACGGACTCAAGGTGATACCGGTAGACCGCGTCGAAGAAGTGTTCCGACACGTATTCCCGGATATGGAGCCGGTTCGCGAAGAGAAGGAAGCGCCTGCCCTGAACGAATTATTTATGCCGACGGGCGTCCCTTATTTGCAGGCGGATTCCGCTGAATGATAAAATAAGGTAGAGCTTAAGAAATTGGAGGTGCAGGTATGGGACCAAGCAAGTCGAAAGGTCGCCGGCTGCCCTTGCTTCCGCTAAGAGGACTTCTTGTCTATCCCAGCATGGTGCTCCACCTTGATGTGGGCAGGGATAAATCCGTCCGCGCGCTGGAGCGGGCAATGGTCGATGACCACATGATACTGTTGTGCTCGCAATCGGAGGTCAATATCGAGGAGCCGACTCAAGAAGATATCTACAAAGTAGGTACGATCGCGAAGGTCAGGCAGATGCTCAAGCTCCCGAACGGAACGATTCGCGTATTGGTAGAGGGGGTTGTTCGCGCGGAGGTGCAAAGCTACGTGGCGAACGAGGAATTCTACGAAGTCATGGTGAAGGAACTGCCGGAAGAGGAGACGGACGATCCGGAAGTGGACGCTCTTATGCGCTCCGTCCTAAGTCAGTTCGAACATTATATCTCATTATCGAAGAAGGTGACCCCCGAGACTTACGCCGCGGTTTCGGACATCGACGATCCCGGGCGTCTCGCGGATGTCATAACGAGCCACTTGTCCCTCAAGATCAAAGACAAACAGGACATCTTGGAGACGATCGAGGTGGGGGCGCGGCTGGAGAAGCTGCTTGATCTGCTGAACAACGAACGCGAAGTGCTGGAGCTGGAGCGACAGATCAACCAGCGCGTCAAGAAGCAGATGGAGAAAACGCAGAAGGAATATTATTTGCGCGAGCAGATGAAGGCGATCCAGAAGGAGCTTGGCGAGAAGGAAGGACGGGCGGGCGAAGCCGACGAGCTGAGAGGTCAGCTTGACGAGGCCGGCGTTCCGGATACGGTGAAGGAGAAGGTCACGAAGGAAATCGAACGTCTCGAGAAGATGCCGCCATCCTCGGCCGAGGGCGGCGTTATCCGCAATTATATCGATTGGTTACTCGCGTTGCCATGGAGCAAAAGAACGGAAGACGATCTCAGCATCGACAAGGCCGAAGAAATACTGAACGACGATCACTACGGCCTGGAGAAGCCGAAGGAGCGCGTATTGGAGTATCTGGCGGTGCAACAGCTCGTGGGCAAAATGAAGGGGCCGATTCTTTGCCTGGTGGGACCTCCCGGCGTGGGCAAGACGTCGCTGGCCAGATCCATCGCGAAATCGCTGGACCGCAAGTTCGTGCGAATCTCGCTTGGCGGCGTCCGCGACGAAGCCGAGATTCGGGGACATCGCAGAACGTACGTGGGCGCAATGCCGGGTCGCATCATGCAAGGCATGAAAACGGCGGGCAGCCTCAATCCGGTGTTCTTGCTCGACGAGATCGACAAGATGGCGTCCGACTTCAGGGGCGACCCCTCTTCCGCTCTGCTCGAGGTGCTGGATCCCGAACAAAACAACACGTTCAGCGATCATTACATCGAGGTGCCTTTCGATCTATCGAGCGTCATGTTCGTTACGACGGCCAATGCGCTCCACAACATTCCGCGCCCGCTGCTGGACCGCATGGAAGTGCTTTATATTCCCGGTTACACGGAGCTGGAGAAGGAGCAAATCGGCGTCCGGTACTTGCTGCCCAAGCAAAAGCGCGAGCACGGACTCGGAGAGAACCAGCTTGAGCTCACGGACGAGGCGCTGCGCCTCTTGATTCGCGAGTACACGCGGGAGTCGGGCGTCCGCAATTTGGAGCAGCAGATCGCCGCCGTGTGCCGCAAGGCCGCCAAACATTTTGTGTCCGCGCGCAAGACCGCCCAGCCGGACGAAGGGGACGCAGTTCCTTCCCCATCGCTCAAGGTGGATCCGGAACTCGTGAAGGAATGGATAGGACCGCCAAAATTCAGGTATGGCCTCGCCGAGAGCGAGAATCAAATCGGCGCCGTGACGGGACTCGCTTGGACCGAGGTCGGCGGCGATACGCTCGTCATCGAGGTGACGGTGATGCCGGGCAGCGGCAAGCTGACGCTGACGGGCAAGCTCGGAGACGTCATGAAGGAATCCGCGCAGGCGGCGTTCAGCTATACGCGCTCCAAGGCGGCCGAGCTGTCGATCGATCCGTCCTTCCATGAGAAGAACGATATCCATATCCACATTCCGGAAGGAGCGATCCCGAAGGACGGTCCGTCCGCGGGCATTACGATCGCGACGGCGCTCATCTCCGCGCTTACCAATCGTTACGTCTCCCGCGAGGTTGCCATGACCGGTGAGATCACGCTGCGGGGCCGCGTGCTGCCGATCGGCGGATTAAAGGAGAAGTCGCTGGCGGCACACCGCGCAGGCATTCGCACGGTGTTGCTGCCGAAGGATAATGAACGGGATTTAAAGGATATTCCGGAAAGCATCAAACAGGATATGACTTTTGTGCCGGTGGGGCATATGGACGAGGTTCTCAAGCACGCGATCCTGCCGGCAGGAACAGTAGAGAAGGCGGGTACTCCAATTTCATGAAAATTTTAGACGCACAATTTATTATCAGCGCGGTCGAACCGCATCAGTATCCTGTGGACGCCTTGCCGGAGATTGCTCTGGCCGGGCGTTCCAACGTGGGCAAATCATCCCTTATCAATAAAATGATCATGCGCAAAAACCTGGCCAGAACGAGCTCCCAGCCCGGTAAGACCCAGCAATTAAACTATTACAAGGTAAACGACATGGTTTATTTCGTCGACTTTCCCGGGTATGGTTATGCCAAGGTGTCCAAGACGCGGCGCGAGCAGTTCGGCCAGATGATCGAGAGATATCTCCAAGAACGGGAGCCGCTTAAGCTCCAGCTCCTGATCATCGACATCCGTCACGAGCCTTCCAAGGACGACGTGCTGATGTACCAGTGGCTCAAGCATTTCGAGATTCCGACTTGCATCGTGGCGACCAAAGCGGACAAAATCCCAAGATCGAAATGGGACAAACACATCAAGATGATCAAAACGACGCTAGAAGCGGATCCGCGCGATTCCGTCGTCTTATTTTCCTCGGAGACAGGGCTTGGCCGCGAGCAGCTTTGGGATGTTATTTCGGAAGCGATTGCCACATAACGTAGGAAGTTCGTGAAGTTCTCGCTTAAAGAGAAGAATTTCATGCAATAGTAGCGGTTTGTCGTGAAATCCTCCGTTTTTTATGGAAATATGCTTAAATTTGAAGACTCGCCGACAGGAATAAAAAGCGCCGATCACGTATAATGAGAATAAGCAATTTGAAAAGGCTGTCTTCGCAGGATCGGAGAGGTCTTCAAAGAATTGAGGAGATTTTTATGGCTAAGCGGCTAGCCACAGAGTATGTAAATGCCAAACTGCAGCTTAAACACGAAGAGATGGCCCGGTTTATCGCCCTGATGGAGGATCAGCAGCTTAGGCTGCAGGTTCTGGTGCTCGACAACGGCAATCAGGAGCTTGTGCTTCAAGACGTGGCAGGGAGGGAAGAAGTCCGGCTTACCTTCGAGAGAAGGCAGGACTATTATGTTTGCGAGTTATCTTGCCGCGTAGTAGAACCCAAATTGACCAATGCCTTGCGCAAGGCCGTCGCGGCCTTTAGAGGTCATGCGATCGTCAATCGAATCTACAGCCATTATACGATGATCTATCACTATACGAACGGCGCCGTCCGCAAAATCGTGGAAAGCACGGCAAGCGGCGAACGCACCGTGTTCGAACACAAGGACACGCTTGCCGGGCTCGAGCGCATCTTCCAGAGCCGGCTTGTCGAACGCGAGATCGGGTTGATCCAAGGAGCCGTCAACGAGCTTCTGGATCTGCGCAATCAGACGAAGAACAAAGGCGAGATCGAGGTTATCGACGAGCGCTTGAAGCAATTGACGCATCAATTGTTTGCGCTAGAAGCGTAAGATCGGCTCAGAGAGCAGAACCGTCAAGAAAAGCGGCCGCGAGCGCGGCCGCTTTTCTATTAGCCGGTTTGAAGGGGTTTGCGTAAAATTATCATTTGGGCGCGTTGCGAGAACGATTAGGCCTACATACATTGATACGTAGCAAGCGATGCCGCATGCCCTCGCGGGCGTTCTCCAAAAAAAACTATTGCAATTATGTCGGATAGATGTTATTTTTATTTTCGTTGAAAACTTTATAGCTACAAATTAGGAACCAGGATTCACTCAGGACATAGTTATGTTGCGAGAGATTAATCCCTCGGGAAGTGAATGACGTAGGTCCTAGCGGATGAAATTTTTTAAACATTTTATTCCTAGGAAGGGGGAACCGGAAGATGGAATACTCTACTTTCGGAAGACACGTTGCTGTTGATGCTTGGGGTGTAGATTTTGATTTGTTGAACAGCGCTGAATTTTTGCAATCTCACATGGTAGAGGCTGCGGAAGCATGCGGCGCAACGGTAATGTCCGTGCAATCCAAACAATTTGAACCTCAAGGCGCAACGGTTCTCGTGCTGCTGTCGGAGAGCCACCTCTCGATCCATACGTATCCTGAGAGAGGTTTCGCTGCGCTGGACTGTTACACCTGCGGTGAAACGGTAGATCCTCAGCTTGCGATCGATTACATGCTGTCCGTTTTGAAACCAAAGACGACTCACGCGAAGAAGCTTGTTCGCGGCATGGGCGAACTGCAAGTCGAAGAACCAAAGATGAAACAAATCGAGCTCGTGTAATAGTCGGCTCATTCATGTACCATACGAGAATAACCATGGAGCCAATCCATGGTTATTTCTTTGTGAAAAGCGGGAAATACTATTAGACAGAGATAAACCGATCCGATCAGTCGCCCGAACGAGCGCGGCTTCCGTCAGATCAAAAACGGAGATTTCAAACATTAGTCAAATATGAAACCTGCATGAATGTCGAATTGTGCTATAATAATGGCTAACATCGGGTTATCGGATACTAAAAACGTGAAGAAGTGAGACAGGCTCGCGCTCGCGAAGGAAGGGGGGGATACCACGCATGCACATTATCTCGGTCGGATTAAATTACCGTACGGCTCCCGTAGAAGTGAGGGAAAAGTTCTCGTTCGCGGAGAAGGAGCTTCCCGAAGCGTTAAATGCCCTGATGGGGACGAAGAGCATTATGGAATGCGTCATCGTGGCGACCTGCAACCGGACGGAGATGTATGCCGTGGTAGACCGGCATCAGCTATGCGGGCATTATATCCGCAGCTTTATGGAGAAGTGGTTTCGCTTGCCGCGCGATCAATTCACCAATCATCTCTATATGTACGAAGACGAGGCGGCGATTCGCCACTTGTTCAAAGTAACGAGCGGTCTTGATTCCATGGTCATCGGCGAGACGCAAATTCTCGGCCAGGTGAAAAGCGCGTTCCAGCTAGCTCAAGACATGAAGACGACGGGCACGATATTCAACATGCTGTTCAAGCAAGCCGTCACCATGGCCAAACGCGCCCACACGGAGACGACGATCGGCGAATCCGCCGTATCGGTCAGCTACGCGGCGGTCGAGCTGGGCAAACAAATATTCGGGCAATTCAACCGCAAGACCGTCATGATCATTGGAGCGGGCGAGACTGGCGAGCTGACGGCCAAACATTTGTACGCGAACGGAGCGGAACGCATTCTGGTCGTCAACCGGACCTTCGAGCGGGCCGCGCAGCTTGCGGATAAGTTCGGAGGAACGCCGCTTTCGCTCGAGGAAGCCTATCATAAGCTGGCGGAGACGGACATCGTGATAAGCTCGACGGGCTCGGAGTCCTACGTGTTGAACCGCGCGCAGGTTGCCGAAGCAATGAAACGCCGCAAGTCGAAGCCGCTGTTCATGATCGATATTGCCGTACCGCGCGACTTTGATCCTTCCATCGCCGCCGTGGAGAACGTATTCCTCTACGACATCGACGATCTGGAGGGCATCGTAGAGAACAATCTAGAACAGCGTCGCCGCGAAGCGGCCAAGATCGAAGCGATGATCGACGACGAGATGGGCGGTTTCGAGCAATGGTATAAGACGCTTGGCGTCGTGCCGCTCATCCGTTCGCTCCAGACCAAAGCGGCGGATATTCACGACGAAACGATGGACAGCTTGACGAACAAGCTGCCCGGACTTAGCGAACGGGAGCTTAAAGTCATTCGCAAGCTGACTAAGAGCATGATGAACCAAATGATGCAGGACCCCATATTGCGCATCAAAGAAATGGCCGGCGAGAAACGCTCAGAAGAAGCGATGGACATGTTCGTGAAGCTGTTCGCGCTCGAAGAGCTTGCGGAATCGCAGCAGGAATCCGGTCTCTATCCGGGAGCTGTCGCGAAGCGGGCCGATGGAGCCAAGAACGCGACGATGCCGGCTAAGTCTATTCACCAACAGGCGGGAGCGCCGATTCTCGCTCGCTCTTGATTGGCCGAAACGTTCGAACGAGAGGCGCGTTCCGCAGACGGAGCATTCTAAATATGATCGGTCTGCCACCCATGCGCCCAGCAGAACAGCTTTAGCGGAGGGGTTATGGGAACAGCGAATTGGTTGTACGATACGATACTGTATGTTTACGCCCTGAGCCTTCTGTTTTATTTCTCCGACTTCATGAACGCAAGCCGGAGAGCGAAACGGATAGGCACAGGGCTCCTTATTTTTGTATGGGTGCTTCAAACCGGGTATCTGGTCATGAGGCTGATCTCCCATTCGGATTTGTCGCAAATTTCCGCCTTCGAATATTGGTTATGTTTCTCATGGCTGCTCGTGACGGTGTCCCTTGTGATGAGCCGGTTTTATTCCATCGATTATATCGTGTTTTTCGTCAATGTTATCGGATTCGCGGTGCTTGCGCTCAATCTGTACGGGGGAACTGCCGAGGGCAACGAATACGCCGTGGGCCAGACGACGCGCGAGCTGCTGTACGTACATATTAGCTTAATCCTATGCGCCTACACCGCTCTTACATTCGGAGCGCTGCTCGCGGGCATGTATTTGTTCCTGCATCATCGACTCAAAAGCAAGCGCTGGTCCAAATACGTTAGGCGTTATCCCAGCCTGGACACGATCGAGAGGTTCTCGGATCGTTCCGTCATGATCGGGGTGCCGCTGCTCGCGATGTCGCTGGCGATTGCCGTGACCTCTCTATTGGTGGAAGGCAGAGCGCAGCTCCTTCTGGATTGGAAGGTGCTTTCCTCGCTTGCGGCGCTCGTCATGTTCGTGATCTACGTTTATCAGCGGGCGCTTAACAGGCGGACGGGGGAGCAGCTCGCCAAGCTGTATTTGATCGCGTTTCTGGTGCTGCTGCTCAATTTGACTTCCAGCGCGTTCTCATCGTTCCATTGACAATGGTTGACTGAACCGAAGGAATCGGCAAGGGGATGGTGATAAGATGTCGGAGGCCATGGACAAAGACGTCGGCGGCTTTGCCAACTATTATGCGGCGGCGTTGTCCGTTAAAGATAAGCGCTGCGTCGTGATCGGCGGGGGAACCGTTGCCGAAAGAAAATTGCGCGGCTTGCTCGAGGCCGAGGCCAATGACGTTTTGTTGGTAAGCCCCGTCCTGACGGAAGGCATCCAATTGCTTGAAGCATCGAACCGCGTAACCGTACGGAGACGCGGCTACCGTGAAGAGGATCTCGCCGATGCGTGGTTGGCCTTCGCCTGCACGGATGACGAGACATTGAACGCGACGATCGCCCGGGACGCCGCGCGCAATCGGGTATGGTGCCAGGTGTCGGACGACGCATCGTCGGGCAGCATGATTTCTCCGTCGGTCGTGCGCAGAGGCGGTCTGCTGCTCGCCGTTACGGCATCGGG
>JAQSXN010000093.1 GCA_029256665.1 Paenibacillus sp. | reverse complement strand
GGACCTGATTCCTTATTTCGATCATATAATTATTTCCGGCGAGTTCGGACAAGGCAAACCTGCCGCGCCGATATTCCGCCACGCGCTTGAGCGTCTCGGCATCGAACCGGAGCATGGCATCATGGTCGGCGATAAGCTGACGACGGATATTCTCGGCGCCAATACGATCGGCATGACCTCGGTGTGGATCAATCGACATGGCGCGACGCGCACCGACGACATCGTGCCGACGCACGAAATCGTTAGTCTAGAAGAACTGCTCACTTTGCTTGAGCAATAGCTGTACCGAATTCATACCATTAGCTTTAATTCCGATTGAATGAGAACAAGCCCCTCGTCCGCTTCGGCGGCTGGAGGGGCTTGCGTATTGCGCGGGACAGCGATGTATTATTTGGATTGGAACTCGGCATCGGCATAAGGATGCGCGATCCAGCCTTCCGTCTCGATAAACAACCTTACGGCTACGATTTGGCGGTTCTCCATCAGCGTGAAGAAGTGCGCTTTATGTTCCGGAACCGAAATAACGTCGCCTGCTTCCAGCTCGACGTCGAAGTAGCCGACATCTTCCGTTCCTTTAATGATGAAGATGCCGCGGCCGGCCGTAATGGCGCGAACCTCGTCTTCCGTATGCGTATGGACGTTCTCGAATTTCTTGAGCAGCTCGTCGAGGTTAGGCGTTGCGTCCGACAAGGAAATCAGATCCCAGGTGCGGTAGCCGCGGCGCTGGGCGAGATCGCGAATTTCATCGTCGAAAGTCGCGAGGATCGTGCTTTTTTCTTCATCGGTTAATACGAATTTATTTTGCAATTCCGCCGGCAACTTGGCTGCGTTCCAATGTTCGTAAAGCACCTCTTGACTTTCGAGGAACGCACGGACGTTCTCTTCTCCTTGAATGCGTTGCTCCGTATTGCGAATTCTGACTTCAGCCATGGGCATTCCCTCTTTTCCAATAGAAATTAAATGATATAATAATTATAATTCAAACGCGAACGATTGTCGATGGACGAGCCTTTTCAGCTAATAGGTATTCTGCTAAACTATTGGTTATCGCAAAGGAATCAATGACCGATGGAATCGGGCAAGCATATTCTATTCGGTGCAACAACTTGACCTTGCCATACGGTCGCTCGTTATCGAATGACTTCGATTATAGTTTTTCTCAACGATTTTGGGAAGGGTGTAGCAATTTGTCTATAAGGACCTTACAACAAGCGCTGAAAGAACGGATACTTATATTGGATGGCGCGATGGGCACCATGATTCAACAAGCGAACTTGACGGAAGACGATTTCGGCGGGGCGGAGTTAGACGGCTGCAACGAAATGCTCGTATTAACCAGACCCGATGTCATTCAATCGATTCACGAACAGTATTTGGAAGCCGGAGCGGATATTCTGGAGACGAATACGTTCGGCGCGACGAGCGTCGTGCTTGCGGATTACGACATCCCGGAGAAAGCCAGGGAAATTAATTTGGCGGCGGCCAAGCTGGCCCGAGACGCCGCGGACAAATTCAGTACGTCTGACAGGCCGCGCTTCGTTGCAGGCGCGCTCGGACCGACGACTAAGACGTTGTCCGTCACCGGCGGCGTCACCTTCGACGAGCTGATCGAAAGTTATTACGAGCAGACGGTGGCTCTTATCGAGGGCGGCGTAGATGCTATCCTGTTAGAAACCTCGCAGGATACCCTTAACGTCAAGGCCGGAAGCATCGGCGTGCGCAATGCCTTCGAAACGACGGGCATCACGCTTCCGATCATGATTTCCGGCACGATCGAACCGATGGGGACGACGCTGGCCGGACAGTCGATCGAATCGTTTTATATATCGCTGGAGCATTTGAATCCCATCTCGATGGGATTAAACTGCGCGACGGGACCCGAGTTTATGCGCGATCATATCCGTACGCTCAGCGACATATCCAGCACGGCCGTCAGCTGCTACCCCAACGCCGGCTTGCCAGACGAGAACGGACATTACCACGAATCGCCGGAGTCGCTGGCCAAGAAACTTGCCGCGTTTGCCGAGCAAGGATGGCTGAACATCGCCGGCGGATGCTGCGGCACGACGCCGGCCCACATCCGGGCGCTTTCCGAGACGATGGCGGGTTATGCCCCGCGCGAATGCAACGGCACCCATCCCGATGCGGTATCCGGCATCGATACCGTCTTTATCGAATCGGACAACCGTCCATATATGATCGGCGAGCGGACAAACATTTCCGGATCGCGCAAGTTCAAGCGCCTTATTAAAGAAGAGAAGTTCGACGAGGCTTCCGAGATCGCACGCTCCCAGGTTAAGGGCGGCGCGCATGTCATCGACATTAACTTGCAGGATACCGATATCGACGAGACGTATGCCGTTCATCAGTTTTTGCCGCAAGTGGTCAAGAAAATCAAAGCTCCGATCATGATCGATTCCACTTACGACCATATCATCGAGCTGGGACTTAAATATTCGCAAGGCAAAGCGATCATCAACTCCATCAACTTGGAGGACGGAGAATCGAAGTTCGAGAAAATCGTGCCGCTCATTCACCGATACGGCGCCGCGGTCGTCATGATTCTGATCGACGAGCGCGGACAGGCGGTTTCCCGCGAAGCGAAGATGGAAGTCGCGGATCGCTCCTATCGGCTGCTGGTGGAGAAATACGGCGTGAAGCCGGAAGATATCATTTTCGACCCCAACATGTTCCCGATCGGTTCCGGCGACCCGCAATACATCGGTTCCGCGGTGGAGACGCTAGAAGGCATACGCATGATCAAGGAGAAGTACCCGAGAGCAAAGACGATTCTAGGTCTCAGCAATATCTCGTTCGGTTTGCCCGACGCGGGCCGTGAGGTGCTGAACTCGGTTTATTTGTACCACGCCACGAAGGCAGGGCTCGATTACGCGATCGTGAACACGGAGAAGCTCGAGCGTTACGCCTCTATCCCCGAAGAGGAACGCAAGCTGGCGGAGGATTTGATCTATAACACGACCGATGATACGCTTGCCGCGTTTGTAGCCGCGTTCCGCAACAAGAAGGTCGAGAAGAAAGAGAAGATTTCGAATCTGTCGCTGGAGGAACGGCTTGGCTCCTATATCGTGGAAGGTACGAAGGAAGGGCTTATTCCCGACTTGGAAGAAGCGCTCAAGAAATATTCGCCGCTCGAAATTATTAACGGGCCGCTTATGCGCGGCATGGAAGAAGTCGGGCGGTTGTTCAACGGGAACGAGCTGATCGTAGCCGAAGTGCTGCAAAGCGCCGAAGTTATGAAGGCGTCCGTGACGTATCTGGAGCCATTTATGGAGAAGAACGAAACCTCCGTTAAAGGCAAGATCATCCTAGCGACGGTGAAGGGCGACGTGCACGACATCGGCAAAAACCTGGTCGAGATCATCTTGTCCAATAATGGCTACAAGATTATTAACCTGGGCATCAAAGTACCGCCGGAGCAGCTGATCGAAGCTTATCGCAACGAAAAAGCGGACGCGATCGGACTATCCGGCCTCCTGGTGAAATCGGCGCAGCAGATGGTCATCACCGCGCAGGATATGCGCAACGCGGGCATCGACGCTCCGATTCTGGTCGGCGGCGCGGCGCTTACGCGGAAGTTTACCAAATCGAGAATCGGTCCGGAGTACGACGGCCTCGTGCTGTATGCCAAGGACGCCATGGACGGTCTGGACATCGCCAATAAGTTGATGGATCCCGAGCATCGCTCGAGGCTCGAAGAAGAGCTGGCGGCATACAAAGCGTCCGGAGCCGCGCTGGAGGAGACGGAGAAGCCGTTGCCTCAATTGACGCGCGCCGTCCGCTCCAAGATCTCTCCTGATGCCCCGGTATTTGCGCCGCCGGATACGGAGCGCCATGTGCTGCGCGACGTCCCGATTCCGCAAATCGTTCCTTACGTGAACATGCAGATGCTGCTCGGCCACCATCTTGGGCTCAAAGGCACGGTAGATAAGCTGCTTGCCGAAGGCAACGGCAAAGCCGTCCAATTGAAAGAAACCGTAGACGATATTTTCCGCGAAGGCGGCAAGGATGGTTATTTGCGCGCCCACGGCATGTACCGGTTCTTCCCGGCGCAATCCTCCGGAAACGACGTTATTGTTTACGATCCGGCCGATCATTCGAAGGAAATCAAGCGGTTTACGTTCCCGCGCCAGCAGGTGGAACCGTACCTCTGCTTGGCGGACTTTCTTAAGTCGACGGACAGCGGCGTAATGGATTATGTAGGCTTCATGGTCGTAACGGCAGGCGAAGGCATTCGCGAATTAGCCAACAAATGGAAGGACGACGGCGATTATCTTCGGTCTCATGCGCTTCAATCGGTTGCGCTTGAGGTTGCGGAAGGTTTGGCGGAACGCGTCCATCATATGATGCGCGATATTTGCGGTTATCCGGATCCCGCCGAGATGACGATGAAGCAACGGCACGGCGCCCGGTATCAAGGCATTCGCGTTTCGTTCGGTTATCCGGCATGTCCGAATTTGGAGGATCAAGGGCCGCTCTTCGAGCTCATGAAACCGGAGGACATCGGCGTCGAATTGACCGAAGGGTTTATGATGGAACCGGAAGCGTCGGTATCGGCCATGGTATTCGCCCATCCGGAAGCCCAATACTTTAACGTCGAGAAAGTATAGCGCACAGTCGTTTCATCACGGCAGAATTAAGCAACTTCAAGCAACGATAGCGAGAGCCTTCCGCGAACCGGCGAACCAATGCCGGTTCGCGGAGGGCTCCTTTGTCAACGTCAGGATAATCACTAAACGGGATAAGGCGAGGAGCAACGTCATGAAGGTATGGTTTATGGGCACCGGCGCGGGCCGGCCGAACAAACATCGGAACGTGACGGGAGCCGCGTTGCAGCTGCCGGATCCGCATTGCGCCTGGTGGTTGTTCGACGCCGGCGAAGCGACGCAGCATCAACTCATGAAGCTGCCGCTAAAGCTGAGCAAGCTGGAAAAAATATTTATAACGCATCTTCACGGCGATCACCTGTACGGCCTGCCCGGGCTGCTCAGCACCCGTTCGTTCGATGGCGGCGTCAGCCGACTGGACATGTACGGGCCGATCGGACTTCGGTCTTACATCGATACGGTGTTTGCGCTGACTGGGACCGCGCTCGATTATGAACTTGTCATTCACGAGCTGGACGACCGCGCGATCGCCAAGCCGGTCTGCGAAGACGAATGCTTTAAAGTGGAGGCGATGCCGCTCGTCCACCGCGTGCCATGTTACGGGTACCGGATAACGGAAAGCGACGCGCCCGGACGACTGCTGACGGACAAGCTGAAGAAGCTCGGTCTGGAAGCGGGGCCGCTGTACGGCAAGCTCAAGCGCGGCGAGACCGTGACGCTCGCGGACGGTCGCGTCGTAACGCCGGCATCCGTAACGGATGGAATCATACCCGGCCGAATCGTGACGATGCTCGGCGATACCAGCCCGTGCGTCAATGCGATGCTGTTGGCGCGCGGAGCAGATCTGCTCGTGCACGAAGCGACGTTCGCCGCCGGCATGGAAACGAAGGCGCATGAGTTCGGACACAGCACGACAGTCGAAGCCGCGACGGCCGCCCGCGATGCGGGGGCGAAGCAGCTGGTCATGACGCATTTCAGCGGCCGATATAACAACGAAGAGCTCTCGCTATTGGAACGGGAAGCGCGCGCGATATTCCCGAACAGCCATGCGGCCCTTGACCTCGGCTATTTCGAAATCGAGCGTAAAGAAAGCGGAACGTCGGGCGGTTGCGGCTAATAATAAAACGGGTAACCCAACGCCTAGCGCACCGACTCGCGCAATAAGCCGTGAGCGTACGGCTTGCCTGCCATCGAACGTATATTCTTATGCGGGATAATATGATAAAATGGACACTACGAGAATGGAAGCGGGACAAGCCCGGGGAACGGAGTGAAAGCGGATGAATAGGTGGACGGGAAGGGCGGAAAGCCTCGGCGAATGGCTGAATGAGATAAAGGCGGACGAGGATCTGATGGCGGGCGTAACGCATTGGCGCACCATACCGCCCAGACCGTCCGTTAACGTGCCGCTGCCCGAAGATCTGCACCCGATCTGGAAAGAAGGGCTTAGGCTTCGCGGCGTTTCGGAGCTGTACGCGCATCAGGCGGATGCTTACCGGGCCGCAAGGAGAGGCGAGCATGTCGTGGCGGTCACTCCGACGGCATCGGGCAAGACGTTGTGCTACAACCTCCCCGTGATGCAGAGCCTGCTGGAAAACGATGAAGGCAGGGCGTTGTACCTGTTTCCTACGAAGGCGCTGGCGCAGGATCAAGTGGCGGAGCTTCAAGCGGTGGCGGATTTAATGCGCGTAGACATCAAAACGCATACCTATGACGGCGACACGCCTCCTACGGTACGGACGGCCATTCGCAATGCGGGGCATATCGTCGTAACCAATCCCGATATGCTGCATTCCGCCATTCTGCCGCATCATACCAAGTGGGTCAAATTATTCGAAAATATAAAGTTCATCGTCATCGATGAAGTCCATGCTTATCGCGGCGTATTCGGCAGCCACGTGGCCAACGTCATTCGCCGTCTCAAGCGGATATGCCGATTCTACGGGTCGGATCCGCAGTTTATTTGCGCGTCCGCGACGATCGACAATCCGCGCGAGCATACCGAGAGGCTGATAGGAGAACGCGTGACGCTCGTCGATAATAACGGCGCGCCCATGGGCGAAAAACATATCATCTTCTATAATCCGCCGATCGTCAACCGGCAGCTCGGCATCCGCAGAAGCAGCGTGCTGGAGACGCGGAGGCTGGCGGCGCTGCTGCTAAAGCAAGGCGTGCAGACGATCGTGTTCGCGCGCAGCCGCGTGCGGGTCGAGCTGTTGCTCACCTATCTGCAGGAACTCGTCCGGGACAAAATCGGAGACAAAAGCATTCGCGGCTATAGAGGCGGATATTTGCCCAAGCTGAGGCGCGAGATCGAACGCGGACTTCGGAGCGGCGAGATCAGGGGCGTCGTCAGCACGAACGCGCTGGAGCTCGGCATCGACATCGGCCAACTTCAAGCATGCGTCCTCAACGGATATCCGGGGACGATCGCGAGCACTTGGCAGCAATCCGGCCGAGCGGGCCGAAGGCAAGAAAGCTCGGTAACGTTCATGGTGGCGAGCAGCAATCCTTTGGACCAATACATCATTCAGAATCCCGACTTCTTCTTTAACCGACCGCCGGAGCGCGCGCTCATTCATCCGGACAACCTGTTGATCCTGATCGATCATGTCAAGTGCGCGGCTTACGAGCTGCCCTTTAAGCGCGGTGATACGTTCGGAGGCGAGAAGCTCGAGGATATGATGGAATTCCTCGTCGAGGAGAAGGTGCTCCATCACGTCGACGATCGCTGGTTCTGGATGGAGCAATCCTTCCCGGCGCACAATATCTCGCTGCGGTCCGCCGCGCAAGAAAATTTCGTGATCATCGACATGACGACGAGCGAGCATCGGGTGCTTGGAGAGGTCGATCGGTTCAGCGCGCCTACGCTCATCCACGAAGAAGCCATTTATATTCATGAAGGCGTTCAATTTCAAGTAGAAAAGCTGGATTACCCGGAGAAAAAGGCGTACGTCCGCGAAGTCGACGTCGAATATTATACGGATGCCAATCTGGCTGTGGAATTGAAGGTGCTTCACGTGGACAAAGAGACGGAGTCCGGGGAGCTGGTCCGACAATACGGCGAAGTGACCGTCAACGCCAAAGCGACCATTTTCAAAAAAATCAGGCTGCGCACGCACGAGAACATCGGCTCGGGCCCGATCCACTTGCCCGAAGAAGAATTGCATACGAGCAGCTATTGGTTCTCATTCAGCGACGAGGCGGCGTCGAAACGTTCCAAAAACGAGATGCAATTCGCCCTGCTCGGCATAGCGAACGTTCTTGTCCACATCGCTCCGTTATATCTGATGTGCGACCCCTTCGATATACGAGTCGTGCCCCAGGTGAAAGCGATCCACTCGCAAAAGCCTACCATCTATTTCTACGATCGCTATCCTGGCGGAATCGGCCTCAGCGAGAGACTGTACGAGGTGCATGATGAACTAATCGAAAAGGCGCAGCGGCTCATTACGTCTTGCACCTGCCAGAGCGGCTGCCCGGCATGCGTCGGCCCGATCGAAGAGGTCGGCCTGCTCGGCAAGGAGCAAGCGCTGGCATTGCTCAAGGAAGCAGGTGGCCGGCTATGAGCATGCGAGACAGAATGAATCGGCTGCGAGGCGGCGGGGACAAGACTGACGAACTGCCGAAAGCGGCCTTGGAGAACGAGGGAACGAGGTTGGAACCGGACGGCGAGCAGCTGCATCCGGCGTGGGTCTCGTTCGGCGTAAAGCTAAAGCGCGGCGAGAAAGGCGAGTATTTGGTACGAATTACGGAATTCGACTTGTCGCACCGGCATGGCACGCATGCCTTGGGAGAGCTAATCGACGCGGCGATAGGCTTAACGGAATTCCATGCCGGTCTCGAGCCTATCCGACCAGAGGATGTTTTGTATCTGGATCTCGAAACGACGGGTCTCGGCGTGGGAACGGGCAACGTACCGTTTATGATCGGTCTGGCTTATCAACAGGGTGACCGGTTTATCGTGGAGCAGACGTTGATCCGGCATCCCGCCGAAGAGTATGCCATGCTCTACGATTTGGAGCGGCGCCTACGCAATTATCGGTATTTGGCCACATATAATGGTAAGACCTTCGATTGGCCCCTTGTTCAGAATCGGATGATCATGAACGGGTTGGGCCGCGAAGCGAAGCAGCCGCTCCATCTGGACTTCCTTCACCCTTCCCGTTCGATATGGCGCAATACGCTCGTTTCCTGCAAGCTCAGCCATATCGAAGAGGAGCGGCTGGGCATATTCCGTTCGGACGACGTACCGGGCTCGCTTGCGCCGCAATTGTATTTTCAATTTCTCGCAGACGGCGATCCGGCGCCTTTGGAAGGCGTATTCGTGCATAACGAGCTGGATCTGCTTTCGCTAGCGTGCCTGTCGATCCGGTTCGGTCAGCTGCTCAAAGAAGAGGTCTTCCTGCTCATTCCGCATCCCGAAGAAACGGAGGAGCTCGTGCGAACCGGTTTGTGGCTGGAGCGCATGGGCAAGCGCGGGTTGCCGGAAGAACTTTACCGAAGAGCGGTTATGCACGAAAGACCGTCTCCTTCGTCTTTGGCCATGTTGGCCGCAAGAGACAAGAAGGCTGGTAATTGGCAACGTGCTGTGTTATTGTGGCAGAAGGTTATTCAGGTCACGAACGTTACCATGGCATCGGCAGGGAAAGAAGCTTGCATCGAACTGTCCATGTATTACGAACATAGGTCCAAAGAGCTGGATCTTTCGCTGCATTACGCAACCGAAGCGCTAGCGAGATGCCAGCAAACATACGACGGCAGACGGCTGGATCCCAAGGCCTCGGCCGATCTGCTAGGCGTTCGCAAACGAATTCAAAGATTGCAGCTCAAAATTCATAAACGAGAATCAGGAGTCAAGTCATCATGATGGAGCAACAATCGCGGCAACGAACAAAAGGGTTATTGATTGATCTGGACGGCACGATGTATCAAGGCTCGCGCCCGGTAGAGGGCGCCGACCGATTGATCCGATATGTGCGGGAAGCGGGCATTGCTTATCGATTCGTCACCAACAACTCGTCCGCTACGCCGGAAGAAGTCGCAAGCCGCTTAAGCGGCATGGGCATTCCGGCCAATCCGGACGATGTTTGCACGTCGGCCCAAGCTGCAGCCGTATATATTGCCGAGGTTAAGCCCGGAGCAGCCGTGTATATGATCGGACAGAATGGACTTCGCGAGGCGCTCGTTGGCGCAGGACTTCGGCTAACGGATGACCGACCCGACTTCGTCGTGCAAGGAATCGACAGGCAGCTTACTTACAGCGGCATAGCAAGAGCGGTCCATCATATACGGAACGGGGTTCCTTCCCTATTAACCAACCCCGACCT
>JAQSXN010000092.1 GCA_029256665.1 Paenibacillus sp. | reverse complement strand
TGGCGGATTTTCTCCAGAAGCCGAAGGGGGAGCTGAACCGCGACGCGGACGCCGTCGATTTATCCAACATGCGCTATTATTACGTGCAGGCTTCATCCGACAAGCTGGAATTGTCGCTCTATCGGTTCATTCCGGAGAGGGTGTTCCGGGAGCCGCTCGACCGGTTCTATGCCTGGGCCTGGATCTTTTTGTCCCTATCGCTTGCCATCATAGCCATCTATGCATTATCCACTTATAAATTTATTCATAAGCCCTTGTTGACGTTCGTCAAAAGCTTTCGAAGAATGGAAAACGGAGACCTGGATATCTATATCGATCATGCCTCGAAGGATGAATTCCGTTATTTGTACGGCCGTTTCAATCAAATGGTGGCCAACCTCCGTTCTCTTATCGACCAGGCTTACAAGCAAAAGATCTTAGCGCAGAAAGCAGAACTTAAGCAGTTGCAATCCCAGATCAATCCCCATTTCTTGTACAACAGCTTCTTTATACTCAATACGATGGCGAAGACGGGGGATACCGAACGAATCGAGCAATTCACGACGCTCTTAGGCGAGTACTTTCAGTTCGTCACGCGCAACGCTTCGGACAACGTGCCGCTCGGACAGGAGATCAGACATGCCCGCATGTATACAGAAATCCAGGAACTTCGCTTCTCCAGACGGATAAGGGTCGACTTTCAGCCTCTGCCCGCAGGTTGGGATGCCTTGCTCGTTCCGAGGCTGATCGTGCAGCCCATCATCGAGAACGCTTTCGAACACAGCCTCGAGAAGAAGGCCCGCGACGGCGTGATCTCTGTACGCTTCGAAGGAGACGAGGAGGAGAAGCGAATCATCGTGGAGGATAACGGAGAGCGATTAACGGTCGAGGATTTGGCGCGGATGAGGGAACGGCTTGGCGGGGAGGAAGAACAAGGCGAAATTACGGGCATGGTCAACATTCATCGCCGCATCCGGATGACGTTCGGAGGGGGCGGGCTGTCCATTGCCCGCAGCGGGCTAGGGGGCTTGCAAGCCACGCTGAACCTGCGCGCGGAGAAAGGAGTGGGCGGCGATCAGATTGTTAATCGTGGATGACGAGGAGATCATTACGGACGGACTGTACGAAGTTTTGAGCAAGCTGACTCTCGATTTGGATTTGTACAAAGCGTATTCGGGCGAAGAGGCGTTGCAATGGCTGCGAAGAACGCGCTTCGACATCGTGATCTCCGATATCGCCATGCCCGAGATGGACGGTCTTGCCTTGATGGACGAGATTCGTTCCAATTGGCCGAATTGCAAGCTGATCTTTCTTACCGGTTATCATGATTTCGAATCCATGTACCAGGCCATTCAATGGCCCGGCGTTCGTTATCTGCTTAAGAGCGAGGGCTATAACAAACTGATCGACGCGGTCGGTCAAGCGGTATCGGAGATCGAGGAGGAATTGAAAACGGCCGATCTCTTGCAGAAGTCCAAGGAGAGCTTAAGCGCTTTGGAAGCGCTGGCCAGCGGCAATTACGTCCGACATCTTCTGTTCGAGGGCGGGGCCGACGAGACGATGGGAGAGAACTTCAAAAGATTGAACATCGCGTTCAATCCCGATCTTCCCGTTCTAATCGCCCTTGGCAGCCTATCCCTCGCGGAATCCCGCCGTTCTTATGCGGATCGTCAGGAAACGGCCCTAAAGGTAAAGCTTCTGGCGGATTCGTACCTGGGGGAGAAGACTAGGAGCCTCGGCGTGATCGATCGTTACGGGGATCCCGTCTGGCTGGTCCAGCCGCTCCCTTCTCCTTCGGATTCCCATGAAATCGGATTCGAGAAGACGGTAACGTTCCTTGAAGGAACGTTCGAGCTCATACAGGACGCTTGCAGGGAATCGCTTGCCGTTAAATTGTCCGTCACGCTGGGGGCCGAAGAGACGGCCTGGGCATCGTTGCCTAGAGCTTACGACAAGCTGCGGGAACATGAGCATCTGCGGGTAGGGGACGGAACCCGAATGGTTCAATCCGTACGGCTGCGCGAAGCGGACGCAACGTCCCGGATGCGGTGGCGTTTCCCCGGCGAGAAGGCGGAGATGCTCGCGGCTCATCTGGAAGGCGGCAGGAGAGCGGAGTTCCTTGGATTGTTCGATGAATTAACGAGACCTGCCATAGACGGGAGCCGACCCTCGTCCTATGCGGCGGAGCTTTATTATTCGATCTCGCTTGCCTTGTTATCCTATTCCAACCGATGGAACGAGCAAGGACAGCTTCCGGCGGGAAGCTTGATGCAATTGGATGCGCACCCCTCCTGGCAAGAAAGGTTCGACAGCTTGAAGACGGCCGCGAAGGACCTGTTCGCCGTACGCGAGCGGGGGGAGCAAAGCCGAGCCATTACGGCCATCGACAAAATATGCTCGTTCATTGACGAACATATCGCCGAAGATCTGTCTCTCGTGCGTCTCGCGGACGAGATCCATCTCAATCCCTCCTACTTGTCCCGCTTGTTCAAGCAGGAGCGCGGCGTCAAGCTGTCGGAATATATCGAGGACGCAAGATTCGCGAAAGCCAAAGATCGGTTGAAGAACACCGATAACAAAATCGCCGAAATCGGAATGAGCGTCGGATATGAGGCCGCCCATTCGTTCACCCGCGTATTCAAAAAGTGGTCGGGCATGTCTCCTCAAGAATTTCGGGAGCAGGCAGGAATGAAGAAACAGACGTCGAATCGTTAATAAGCTAAGATTGCAGTTGAAGGTGGTTGTAAGATTAAATGCCGATCATACAAGCTGTCGAACGGGCGCTGCTTATTCTGGACTTATTCGACGAACGGACCCCGGAGTTGAAAATTACCGAAATCAGCGCAAGGATGGGACTGCATAAAAGCACGGTTCATTCGCTCGTGAAGACGCTGCAGGCACGCGGTTATATGGAGCAGGACGCCGATACGGGGAAATACCGCCTTGGCTTGCGGCTGCTCGAGAAGGGGCAGCAATTGCTGCAGTCGATGGACATCAGGCAAGTCGCCAAGACCAGCTTGGAGCAATTCACGCAGAGCACCGGGCAGACGACCCATTTGGTCATATTGGATGGCGACGAAGGCGTATACATTGATAAAGTGGAAGGACATCTCGCTCCGATCCGCTACTCCCGGGTAGGCAGGCGCGTCATGCTGCATACCAGTTCCGTCGGCAAGCTATTAAGCGCCTATCAGCCGCAAGAATGGATCGAAGGATTGCTGAAGCGTTACGATTTCGTTCGCCAGACGGAGAAAACCATCGTCAGTGCGGACGCCTTCCTTCGCGAGCTGGAACGCGTCAGGCGGCAAGGCTATGCCGTCGACGACGAGGAGAACGAGATTGGCGTCCGATGCGCGGCCGTCCCCGTATTCGATCATCATGGGCACGCGTCCGCGGCGATCAGCGTCTCGACGTTACGGTCGAGAGTCGACGATAAAGGAATGGAGAAGCTGATTCTCGAGTTGAATCAAACCGCTGCGGAAATTTCCCAAAGACTGGGGCACCGGGCGTAGATTCATCCTCTAAAACCCACCTCTGAACGCGGTCGCTCATCTTCGAGAGGCCTCGAAAGAGGTTTTAATATAGCTATATTATAGAACGCTGTACTATATTATAAAACGAGGAGTGTTGGTATGAGGTTGATTCAATATCAAGACGGAGTCCGGAAAGCACTTGCGGCGGTAACCGACGATGAGGCGGTCTACGCATTGGAGGATAAGGATATATGGGCATTGTTCCGCAGGGCGGAACGGCAAGGGCTGACGCCGCTCGGGCAGATCAACGCCGATATCGCGGGAAGTACGCCTCTGAATAAAGAGTGGAATTCTCTCGAACTGCTGGCTCCCGTGGATGCTCCGGAGGTATGGGCGGCAGGCGTCACTTACCAGCGCAGCCGCGAAGCCCGAAATTACGAAGCGACCGGCGGCAAAGCAGATGCTGGCGCCACGTTCTACGATCTAGTATACGATGCCGAACGTCCGGAAATTTTCTTTAAATCGACTCTGGCGCGAACGGTCGGGCCCGGGGGCAGCGTCAAGCTGCGCAGCGATTCCTCATGGCAAGTGCCGGAACCCGAGCTAGGACTCGTGCTGAACGAAGGAGGAGATATCGTAGGTTATACGATCGGCAACGACATGAGCTGCCGGGATATCGAGGGAGAGAATCCGCTCTATCTTCCGCAAGCGAAAGTATGGAAGCAATCTTGCTCCATCGGGCCTGCGATCCGGCTCGTCGAGGCGACGCAGAATCCCTATGATCTGGACATAAGTCTGCGCATCTACCGCGACGAAGAGATCGTCGTCGACATTGGAGCGAATACGGGATTGCTGAAGCGTAGACTGGATGAGCTGGTATCCTTCTTGAAGAGGGACAATCTGCTATTCGACGGAACGGTTCTTCTGACGGGAACCTGCCTTGTTCCGCAGGACGACTTCACGCTAAGGCCGAACGATCGCATCGAAATCGAAATCAAATCTATCGGAACGTTGATGAATACCGTCGTAGCCTAACGGTAAGCATCAAAAAGGAGGAAGATGTCAAATGGAATCTTTGAGAAACTATGAAAATTATATAGGCGGAGCGTGGGTGGCGCCGCAGCATGGAGAAACGACGACAAGCGTGAATCCGGCCAATCGGAACGAAGCCGTCGGCCGAATTCCGTTATCGACCCGAGAGGATCTCGATATGGCCGTTGCGGCGGCAAACGCGGCTCGCGCGACCTGGCGCAAGCTCTCCGGAGCGCAGCGAGGAGCTTTTCTGTACAAAGCAGCCGATGCGTTGGAACGCCGGCTTGACGAGATCGGCCGCACCATGACTCGCGAGATGGGCAAGACGCTGGCGGAGGCGAAAGGAGAGACGGCCCGGGGAGCGGCCATTCTGCGCTATTACGCCGGCGAAGGCATGCGCAAGGTCGGCGACGTTATTCCCGCTTCGGACGCCGACGCGTTTATGTTCACGACGCGGGTTCCACTCGGCGTGGTGGGAGCCATTACGCCATGGAATTTTCCAGTCGCGATACCCATCTGGAAGATCGCGCCCGCTTTGATATACGGCAACGCGGTCGTGTGGAAACCCGCCTCGGAAACCGCGGTCACCGCGGCGCTCGTGATGGAGTGCTTCCATGAAGCCGGACTGCCGAAGGGCGTATTGAATCTGGTTATCGGCGGAGGCAAGGAAATCGGGCAAGGACTTGCCGAGCATCCGGGCGTGCACGGCATCACGTTTACGGGGTCCAATGCCGTAGGGAAGTCCGTCGGAGGGGCGGCTTTCGCGCGCGGAGCGAAATATCAGCTGGAGATGGGCGGCAAGAATCCTATTATCGTAGCGGCCGACGCGGATCTGGATTTGGCGGTAGACGCGACGATCAGCGGCGGTTTCAAGTCCACGGGACAAAAATGCACGGCGACGAGCCGCGTAATCGTCGTAAAGGACGTTTACGAAGCCTTCCGCGACAAATTAGTCGAGAAGACGGCTTCGATCCGGGTCGGAGACGGCTTGTCCGAGGCGACTTGGCTTGGTCCTTGCGCCAACGAGAAGCAATACGAGACGGTGCTTGGCTACATCAGGAAGGGCCAAGAAGAAGGGGCGACGCTGCTGCTCGGAGGAACGGCGCCTGACGATGAGGAGCTTCGGAACGGGTATTATATCGCTCCGGCGATATTCGAGGACGTCGATTCGCGCATGGCAATCGCGCAGGAAGAGATCTTCGGACCGGTGCTTGCGCTCTTGAAGGCCGCCGATTTGTCCGAGGCGATCGAGTTGGCCAACGATGTGCAGTTCGGGCTCAGTGCTTCCCTCTACACCAAGGATATCGCCAGCGCGCTCGCTTTCGTTCAGGAGATGGATGCCGGACTTGTCCGCATTAATGCAGAGACGGCAGGCGTAGAGCTTCAGGCGCCGTTCGGCGGAATGAAGGATTCCAGCTCTCATTCCAGAGAACAAGGTCAAGCGGCGATCGAATTTTTTACTTCGATTAAGACGGTATTCATGAAGCCTTGATCGGCTTCCAGCCATAAGGAGGAGCGAGCCATGAACAAAGATTGGGAACATATCGCGGAGCCGCGCGGCGACGAGTTGTACCTGATTAACACCCATGCGCCGGGGCCGACGGGATCGTTGCCGCTTACCCCGGAGCTGCTAAGAGAGTCGCCTAGCGGCGACTTGTTCGGATGGAGCCAGAACGTGGGGATGGGCTTGCCGCCTTCGCGCTTGGGAGGCAAGGAAATTTTACTCTTAAGCACGCTTGGCGGCATCAGGCGGGACGACGGCAGCCCCGTGGCGCTAGGCTACCACACGGGCCATTGGGAGGTCGGCCTTCTCATGCAGGCCGCTGCCGAGGAAATCAGCGCGGAAGGAGGGATTCCGTTCGCGGGCTACGTGAGCGATCCGTGCGATGGCAGGTCGCAAGGAACGACGGGGATGTTCGATTCGCTGCCCTACAGGAACGACGCCGCGATCGTGCTTCGGCGGCTGATTCGTTCCTTGCCGACCCGCAAGGCCGTGATCGGCGTCGCGACTTGCGACAAGGGACTGCCCGCGATGCTGCTTGCCTTGGCAGGAACGCCTTCGCTGCCGGGGCTCATCGTGCCCGGCGGGGTGACGCTGCCGCCCACGTTCGGCGAAGACGCGGGCAAGGTGCAGACGATCGGCGCGCGATACGCGAACGGTGACATCTCGCTTGAGGAAGCGGCGGAGATGGGCTGCCGGGCATGCGCGACGCCGGGCGGCGGCTGCCAGTTTCTCGGCACGGCGGGCACGTCCCAAGTCGTCGCGGAAGCGCTGGGCTTGACGGTGCCGCATGCCGCGCTGGCTCCGTCCGGCCAGCCGATATGGATCGAGCTGGCCCGCCAATCGGCAAGGGCGGCCATGTCCGCCGCGGAGCAAGGCATCACCGTCGGTCGCGTGCTAACGGATTCAGCGATCCGCAACGCGATGGTCGTGCATGCCGCGTTCGGCGGATCGACGAACCTGCTTCTGCATATTCCCGCGATCGCGCAGGCGGCGGGCCTTCGCGTCCCCGATGTAGCCGACTGGGCGAACGTCAACCGCAGCGTGCCCCGCATCGTCAGCGTATTGCCGAACGGGCCCGTGCCGCATACGACGGTTCGCGCTTTCCTTGCGGGCGGCGTGCCGGAAGTCATGCTCCGGCTGAGGGGACTCGGGCTGCTGGACGAATCGGCGCTGACCGTATCCGGCAAAACCTGGGGCGAGGTGCTGGATTGGTGGGAATCCTCCGAGCGCAGGCTGCGCGTAAGGGAACTGTTGCGCAGCGTCGACGGCATCGACCCCGATACGGTTATCTACGCTCCGGAGAAAGCGCGCGCTGCCGGAATGGCTTCCACCGTAACCTTCCCGGTCGGCAATCTCGCGCCGGAGGGGTCCGTCATCAAGTCGGCGGCCATTGACCCTTCGGTCGTGGACGAGAACGGCGTTTACAAGCATCTAGGGCAAGTCAAGGTGTTCACGACGGAGCGGGAAGCGATCAAGGCGATCAAAACCGGGAACATTGCCGCAGGAGACATCATGGCTTTGATCGGCAGAGGGCCGAGCGGCACCGGGATGGAAGAGACGTACCAACTGACGTCAGCGCTTAAACATTTGCCATATGGCAAACAGGTGTCCCTGCTGACGGATGCGCGCTTCTCCGGCGTGTCGACCGGCGCATGCATCGGCCATATCGGCCCGGAAGCGTTAGCGGGAGGACCGGTTTCCAAGCTGCGCGACGGGGATTGGGTCGAAATCGTGGTGGACTTGAACGGATTATCGGGCAGGATTAATTTCGTAGGCGAAGGGGCCGAACGTTTCGGCTATGAGGAGGGAGCACGGCGGTTGCAGGTCCGCTTGCCCCATCCTTCGCTTGCGCCGGATCCAGGACTTCCGGACGATACGCGGCTATGGGCAGCGCTTCAAGCCGCCAGCGGCGGAATCTGGCGGGGAAGCGTCTATGACGTGGACCGGATCGTCGAGCTGCTGGAAGCCGGGAAGTCGGCGCTGGCCTCCATCCCCGAAGGGAGAAGGGAACGATAACAAATGTACGGCAACCCTATTATTTGGGCGGATTATCCGGACCCGGACGTTATACGGGTAGAAGATACCTATTACTTGGCCAGCACGACCATGCATATGATGCCCGGCTGCGTTATTCTGCGATCCTATGATCTCATTCATTGGGAAACGGCGGCATACGTCTACGACGTGCTGGACAATACGCCGCGGCAACGGCTCGAGGACGGGGGCCATATTTACGGGAAGGGAATGTGGGCGCCTTGCCTGCGCCACCGCCAGGGAACCTATTATGTCGTCTTCGCCGCCAACGATACCGGGAACACCTATCTCTATACGGCCGAGGACGTAACCGGTCCTTGGAGCAAGCGCCGCATCGAGGGATTCTATCACGACTGCTCGCTGCTCTTCGATGATGACGGAAAAGTCTACATGGTGTACGGCAACGCCGATATTCGGCTAATCGAACTGGACGGGAATCTCGCGGGCCCGAAGCCCGGAGGCGTTGAGCGAGTCATCGTCCGGGATACGGAACCGTATTTACTAGGTTACGAGGGAGCCCACTTCTACAAAATAAACGGAAAATATTACGTGTTCCTCATTCATATTTCGACAGCCCGCGGGAGAAGGACGCAAGCCTGTTACGTCGCGGATTCGTTAAATGGCGAATTTCGCGGGGGAGAGGTTTTTAACGACGACATGGGATATTTCGGCTCCGGCGTGGCACAAGGCGGAATCGTCGATACGCCGGACGGCGACTGGTACGCGATGTTATTCCAGGACCACGGTGCGGTAGGGCGCATTCCCGTCATCGTCCCTCTACGCTTCGAAGACGGTTATCCCGTATTCGCGAAGGAAGCACCCCGAAATCTGTTTATTCCAAGCACCAAGCCGGAATACGTCTATAAGCCGCTAATCGGGAGCGACGACTTTCATTACGGGGCTGATGCCTTCGGAACGGCCCGGTTGAAGGACTTCTGGCAATGGAATCATACGCCGAAAGAGACGTTATGGTCCGTTGCGGACCCGCCGGGCGCGTATCGCATCCGAACCGGCCGAGTGAGTCCCAATCTTACGTTTGCGGTTAATACGCTGACCCAGCGAGCGGTGGGACCGGCATGCGAGGCGGTCGTCACCGTCGACGGCAGCGGACTGAAGGACGGCGATTACGCCGGATTGGCTTTCCTGATCGGAACCTACGGCTTCATTTCCCTTACAAGGGAAGACGGAAAGCTCTACCTGGCGATGGCGTCAAGGAGCAGCGAGGATGCTTCCATGTCCGGCAATTTGATTGACCGCGAACCGGCAGTCGAGCATGCGAGAGTCGCAATGGGGGAGAGCTCCATAACCTTGAAAGCTTGCGGCAACTTCGTGGACAACGCGGATACCTGTACGTTCAGCTACTGGGAGCAAGGAGAGTGGAAGCCGCTGGGTCCCGCGCATAAACTGGTGTACAAGCTGGATCATTTCATGGGCTGCCGCATCGGATTGTTTTTATTCTCTACCAGAAGCGTTGGGGGAACGGCCGCGTTTACCGATTTCCGTTACCGCGCGGTTGATAGCCGAAGGGTGTAGCCACGCCTCTCATAGTAACTCTAATGGCGAAGAAGAGAAGCGAACGACTCTTCTTCGCTATCAGGATTGGAACCCGATGCCCGTTCGCGGCAACGCGCTGGGAAAAATCAAGTTGACACGCATGATTCCTCTGCTATCCTTAAATGGACTCCCCCTCGCGCATCAAGAACCGACCCGCTCCTCCAACTGCGAATCCACCGTCATGTCGCGCCTTTTCAATGAAACATGGCTTCCCGAGCAAAACTTGTCGTACTCCTGCGAAAGGAAGTTTTCGGGTTATGAATGAGTTCAAGAGCTATATTGGCGGAATATCCATTAAAAATAAAATATTCATAGCGAATATATTAATCATCGTCGTCTTTATCTCCGCCCAGTCGATCTTTGCCAACTCGATTTCGCAGAAG
>JAQSXN010000091.1 GCA_029256665.1 Paenibacillus sp. | reverse complement strand
ATCGCCGGAATTCGTAGACGCGGCAGAATGATCGACAATCGGTTCCGGTGACGAGCCTGACGTTTCGCCCTTGCTTGCCGTGTTAGGCTCCCGGTCCAAGATCATTGCAGGCGGCTCCGGAAGCGGATGCGTCCCTCGCTCCTCTTCCAACCGGTCCGCGATATGGAACGAAATCGAGTCTTGTACATACGTCGGTCCCGACCGTTCGCGTTTCCCTGCCGAAGATGGCTCCGGGATGTGGCGCAGCCCGCCAAGCGCCGACTTGACGGCGCGTTCGATCAGCGAGCGTAGTTCCGTTTCCTTGCTGAAGCGGACTTCCATCTTCGATGGATGCACGTTGACGTCCAGCAAGCCGGGATGCATCCCCACCTCGATGATCGCGAGCGGAAACCGGTTAATCGGCAGCAGCGTATGATACGCCTGCAGCAAAGATTGATTAACCGCATGGCTCCTAATATAGCGGCCATTAACGACGACGGTTATGCCGTTGCGGTTCGCGCGCGTCAGCTCCGGCTTGGAAATATATCCGGTCAGCTCGTAATCGGCATCCGATGCCGCAATCGGCAGCATGGCTTTGGCGACGCTCGTCCCGTATACGGCCGCGATGACCTGCAGCCGGTCCCCGGTGCCGAGCGTGCGCAACAGCGAACTGCCATTATGTTTAAGCGTTATCGCGATGCCCGGATGGGCTAGCGCGACGCGGTTCATGTAATCGGAGATGTGTCCGAGCTCCGTCTGTATCGACTTCATGTATTTGAGACGGGCAGGCGTGTTGAAAAATAGGTCCCGCACCGACATGTCCGTCCCTTGCGGAGCGTTCGCGGGCTCTATCGCGTTTGTGGCGCCTCCGTCGATCATTAGCCGTCTTGCCAATCCCGAGCCGTCGGTCGCGGATGTGCAGGATAATCGAGACACGGCCGCGATACTAGGCAGCGCTTCCCCCCGGAAGCCCAGACTCGCGATGCGGAACAGATCGCTGCTCGTGGCGATTTTGCTTGTGGCATGGCGCTGGAAGGCGGTAGGCAGATCGTCCCCTTCGATGCCGCCGCCGTTGTCCACGACGCGGATGAGCGACAAACCTCCCTCTTCGATCGTCACGTCGATCGAGGTGCTGCCGGCGTCCACGGCGTTCTCCACGAGCTCCTTGACGACGGAAGACGGCCGTTCCACCACTTCTCCCGCCGCGATCTGGTTCGCGAGCTGCTCGTCGAGCACTTTGATTCTTGCCATGCGCGTTCGCCTCCTTCCGTTTCGTTGCCGGCTTAACGCCGTTATTCTCGCAGCTTGCCTTTCATATCGTTCAGCCATTGCATGGCTTGCATCGGCGTCATGTTAAAGAGATCGAGCTTGCGCAGCTCGTCTGCCAGCTGTTCGGCTTTGGGCGAACCCTTCTTCTTGCCGGCCTCCGGCGGCGTCGACGATTCCTCGAACATGGACAATTGCACGATTGGCCCGGTTTCCTTAACGGCGGCAACCGCGGCTGCCTGCTCACTATAGGCGTAAGTCGTCTCGGCGTAAGCCGAGCCGAAGGAGGCAGACGCTTCCTCCTGCTTCGTGACCGAGGTCGAATCGGGATGTTTACGTCCCGTATCGATGTGTGCAGGTCGAGCAGCCTTCGGCGCATCCGCCAGAGGAGCATGCTCTTCCGTTTCCGCCAGCAGCTCGTACGCGCGGCCGATAATGGATTGCGGCAAGCCGGCGAGCTGGGCGCAATATATGCCGTAGCTCGTGCTTGCGGCTCCCGCCACAAGCTTGCGGAGGAAAGTTACGTCGTCTCCGCTTTCTTCGACGGCCATTCTCGCGTTGGCAAGCGCCGGAAGCGATTCCTCCAGATGGGCCAGCTCGTGAAAATGCGTCGATACGAGCGCCTTGCAGCCGATATGGTGATGGACGTATTCGATAACCGCCTGCGCGATCGCCATGCCTTCAGCCGTCGAAGTGCCTCTGCCCAGCTCGTCGATTATGATAAGGCTGCTTGCGGTTGCCTTCTCCGTCATGATCTGGATATCCTTCATCTCCACCATGAACGTGCTTTGTCCGCCGATAAGATCGTCTGCCGCTCCGATCCGCGTGAAGATGCGGTCGATAAGCGGAATCTCGGCAGCTTTCGCGGGCACAAAACAGCCGATTTGCGCCATGATGCAGATCAGCGCGGCTTGGCGCATGTAGGTGCTTTTGCCAGCCATGTTGGGGCCGGTAATCAGCATGATCCACTCGCCGTCTTGGCTTAGCCGCGTATCGTTGCTGATGAACGGCGTGCCGTCCATCATCGCTTCCACGACCGGGTGGCGTCCGTCCGCGATGTGCAGATCGTACGATTCGGACACGGAGGGACGCGTAAACCGCCGCTCTGCGCTCACCGTCGCCATGGACTGGTACACGTCGAGCTCCGCGATCATTTCGGCCGCGCGTTGCAGGCGGTGCAGATGAAGCGCCAAATGATCTCTTAGCTCGATAAAACGTCCGTATTCGAGATCGACCATCTTGTCCTCCGCTTCGAGGATGAGACGTTCCTTCTCCTTCAGCTCCGGCGTCACGAACCGCTCCGCGTTCGCGAGCGTCTGCTTGCGTTCGTAGCGGCCTTCTGGCAGCGACACCAAATTCGCCTTTGACACTTCCAGGTAGTACCCGAACACTTTGTTGTAGCCGATCTTAAGCGACTTGATGCCCGTCGCCTCGCGCTCCTGCCGCTCCAGCTCCGCAAGCCAGCGCTTGCCGTTCGTGCTCGCTTCGCGCAGACTGTCCAGATAATCGTCGTACCCGGCTCGGATGAGGCCTCCCTCTCGGATCGATACGGGAGGCTCGTCGACCAGCACCGTATCGATCATGTCGGCGAGATCCGAACAATCGTCCGCGCCAGCCACAAGCTCCTCCAGCACGGGCGAGCCGGATGCGAGACAAAGCCCCGTCAGGTTCGGGATGCGTCGCAGCGACGACTTCAGCGCGATGAGATCGCGTCCGTTCGCGTTGCCGTAGGCGACTCGGCCGACAAGACGCTCGAGGTCGTAGATCGGCTGCAGCTCGGAGCGCACGTCCTCGCGCAGAATCAGATCGCGGTACAACGTCTCTACCGCGTCAAGCCGCTTGCCGATCGCCGCGCTGCTGAGCAGCGGCTTGTCGATCCAGCGGCGCAGCAGCCGCGCGCCCATCGACGTGCCGGTGCGGTCGAGCAGCCAGAGCAGCGAGCCGCGTTTGCTGCGATCGCGCACCGTCTCGGTCAGCTCCAGATTGCGGCGGGTATAATGGTCCAGAATCATAAATTGGTTTGGCTCGTAGGAGCGAATATGCCTGACGTGGGACAAGGAACGTTTTTGCGTCTCCTCCAAATAACCCGTCATCATGCCCAGCGCGGCTATCCTTGCCGCGGAGCCGGAGAGCCGGTCGAGCTCCTCCCCTCCGAATTGCTCAAGCAGTTTATCGCGGCTCATGGGTGTCCGTTCGGTCAGGGGAACGACTCTCGTCCAAGCGGCCGAATCGCCAAGCTTGCCAAGCACGCGGCCATCGCCCACCACTTCGGCGGGGACATAAACGTTAAGCTCGTCCACAAGCGCTTCGAGATTGTCGGGAAACGACGTCACGTACAGCTCCCCGGTCGACAAATCGCAAGCCGCAAGCCCGAGTACTCCGCCAACGCTTGCAACCGCCGCGATGAAGTTGTTCGCCGAACCGTCCAGCTGCTTGGATTCCATGACCGTTCCGGGCGTTACGATCCGGACGATCTCGCGTCTTACGACGCCTTTGGCCGCCGCGGGATCTTCGACCTGCTCGCAGATCGCGACCTTATACCCCTTCTCGATCAATCGGTTGATATAGTTTTCCGCGGAATGGTAAGGCACGCCGCACATCGGAATTTTGGCTGCGCCGCCGCCTTCCCGCCCAGTCAGCGTAATCTCGAGCTCCCTCGAAGCGTTGATGGCGTCGTCGAAAAACATTTCGTAGAAATCGCCCAAACGGAAAAAAAGGAACGCGTCCTTCGCCTCCTCTTTCACCGCCAAATATTGCTGAATCATCGGCGTATAACCAGACACCGCATTCTCCCCCTGCTTATGTATAAGATAAACGCGCCTGCTAACGGCCCATTCTCGTCGTTCTGCTAAACACCAGACTTCTATTATACCAAGCGGAGCAGATGTGTGCTAGAACCTAGCATTTGGGATCCGATGACGAGAGGTGGCGCGATAGGGGCGGTGGTTTGGGATGGTAGAGGGTGCTGCATTAGGGGCCGTGGCATGGGTTGGTAGAGGGTGCGGGAGCGCTGTTGGATATTAAATTTAACATACGTTGGGCCTGGTGGGGCGCTGGAGCGCTGTTGGATGTTAAATTTCACATACGTTGGGCCGGTTGAGGGTGCAGTAGCACTGTTGGATGTTAAATTTAACATACGTTGGGCCTGGTGGGGGCGCTGGAGCGCTGTTGGATGTTAAATTTCACATACGTTGGGCCGGTTGGGGGCGCTGGAGCGCTGTTGGATGTGAAATTTCACATACGTTGGGCTGGTTGAGGGGGAGAGCTGTTGGATGTGAAATTTAACATACGTTAAGCTGGTTGGGGGCGCTGGAGCGCTGTTGGATGTGGTTGCCGGCGCGACGAATTAGGGTGTGGTAATTCCATCCTCAGCGAATGGGAATGCGCCACTTGGCGCGGATGTCCGAGCTTTCGTCCCACGTTTTGCCTCGGCGCGCGGCGTCGAACAGCGGCTCGATGTAGCGCGCCAGCTCCCGGTAGCCGTCCGTCGCCGCGATCGCGCCCGCGACGTCGTCGAGGCAGCCGGCCAGCTCCGTCCGGTCGCCGGCGTAATACGCCTCCGCGTACCGCTCGCCGTCCGCCGGCACGCGCGGCAGCGCAAGCGACTCGCGCGCGCATAGCAGCGCCAGCGCGAAAGCGGCTTTGGCCGCCGCCGGCGAGACGAGCCAGCTCGGCAGCGTCCGATATTCGAACCCGCCATGCGGCTGCAGCCTGAAGTCCCCGAGCACGCCGTACCGGGGACGCCGGCCGCGCCCGGCGGGGTCTTCCACCAGCGCGAGCGGATACGCCGCGCAGCTGTCGAGCATGCGGAGCAAGCGCCCGGTGAGCGGCGCTCCGCTGATGTGGATGTGCCCGCCGAGCGCGAGCCCCGGCACGGGCATGCCCCCGGCGACCCAGCGCAGCGCGGGGTCGCCGACCTTGGCGGCGGCGCGCGCGAGCAGGCGCCGCACGTTCGCGGCCAGCGCGGCCGGGCCTTCGGCCGGCGCGGGCCGCAGCTCGGCGACGGGGTACAGCACCCGTCGCCCCACGCGCATGGCGTCGGCGCCAGCGGCTCCGCCGACGCCGAAGCCAAAATACCGCGATGCCGGCGCGACCTTGCCGCTCGGCATCAACAGCGCATACTCCGGATCGGCGCCGAGCAGCAGGCGCCGATCCTCCGTCCGCGCGTTCGCCGCGTGCCCGGCGGCGAATCGCGCGAGAGCCTCCGCTTGCCGGCGCTTATCGCGCAGCAGCGGCCAAATCGCCCGGACGGCAAGCCTGCCGTCCGAACCAAGCGCGACGTCCGCCTCGCCGATATCGAGGCGGAGCGCGTACAAAGCGCGCGTCGCGGCGCGCACGACGGCCCGCATCGGCGCTTCCGCCGGCCAGCGCAGCAATGCGGGCCGCCCCCCGATGACGGGCGGTTCCATCCAGGCGCCGGGCTGTTCTGCGCCGAGGTGAGTAAGCCGCACGATGCCAAGCGGCTCCATATGAAATAACATGACGCGGTACAACCGTTCGTCCGGCAGCCGATCGGCCACGCCAAGCCCGACGCGGCGCAAGCGGCGTTTGAGCTCGTCCTCTCCCATTCTCCCGAACGTTCCCGCTCCTTCATGAAGCAGCCATGCGCCTCCGACGTCCGCTTGCCCGATCGCCTTATGCAGCGTCAGCGCGACGACGGCGTCTCCCGGGCGCGGTCCAAGCGTTTCGCCGCCTCCTTTCGCCACGACAATCCCGTTCGCTGCCAGCCGGCGCGGCCGCGTCTCCCCGTCCTCCCACACCCAAACGTCCGTCATGCCCGCCCCGCCTCCAATCTCGCTCCAACCTGCCACATATTGGCCGCCTCCTTATCTTGCAGTCGCGCTACATCCCCTATGCCTGCTAGCCCACTCTCGGCCAGCCCAAAAAAAATACGAGGGCTCGCGCCCTCGAATTTGCCGAATAGCCGGCATATAATACCTTATCCGCCAGACGCGGACCCTGCTTAAAGCTCGTCGTCCAACAAATCGGGATCCAGATCCTCGAAGTCGCCGTCTTCGTCGCCGAGACTGAAGTCCAAGTCCTTGTCGTCCAGGTCGCTGCAACCGCCTGGCACTACCGCCACGCAAACCTTCGTCTCGGCAATCATCTCCACCGCGAACTCGCGCTCTACGCGAACCACGACTCCAGAACCGTTCGAAGAGATGTTCGCTTCGATGCAGTTCGGCTCCTGCAGCACCTCCGCGGATACTTCCTCCGTCGAGACCCTATGTTTCGGGTCCACGTACGAGAGAGGCACGTTTTCGACGAATTGTACGGATTCCTTGGCTACGTCAGTTTGCGAGTTTTTGTTGTACGAATACCAAATGTTGATATCGTAAGTACCGATGACCTCAATACCGTCGCCCGAACGAACCGCTTCATACTGATGGTTGATAATCCATGCGCCCAGAATGCTGGTCGGATGGTGAGGCGGAGTCACGGTATGGGTTACAGTGGAAAACTTACGACCTTTGCCGCAGACAGCTTTTGTAATGATCTCTCTGCACTGAAGCTGTTTATCTGCAATAGTCATTCAATTAACCTCCTCCATACAATCATTCAATTAAAGTGTATGCAGTTCGTAGGCGTTTGTTGATTAAACAAGTCATTACAAACGAATTTATTTTGTCTGCCTCCTGCTAGGCGCCAATCCCCGCAGGAAACGAGATTAGCCGTCCTTCATTCTTCTGTTGGTTCATCTATATTCGCGGGCATGCGCAAATATGAACGGCAATTTACGCGAAACTTCCGATTCGCTCATCGATCGATCAGTTTTGTAAGCGTATTCAAAAATAGATCGGCTATATTCTCTACATTAGAGTAGAGATCATAGCCGGCTTGCTTCTCATGGTCCGGACATCAAGCCGACTCCCCAGTCGCCGCCTCCTCCGGCTTCTTCTTGAGCCGTTTCGCGATGACGAGATAACGGTCCACCTCATGAAGCAACGTCAGCAGCGCGGCGCGGATCTCGAATTCCTCGCGCGTTTTGGGCAGCTCCATCTGGCGGAACGAACCCATGAGCGCGAATACCCGCTGTTCGGCGACGCCCACGTACACCTCCGCCTTCACATCGTCCGACAAACCTTCCAGCAGCTCCGCGATCAGCTCGCCTTGCGGCCACCTCTCGTAGACGAGCGCCAGCTCCGCAAGCATCTGCTGGATCGTCTCGAGCTGCTGCCTGCGCATTTCGAAATAAGTCGGCCAGTAAGGCGCGTTGTTCCACGTCAGCCGATTCTCAAGGTGGCGCACCGACACCCCCGTGCCTGCCTCGATCGACCGATGGGCCGTCAACAGTTCGCCGCCGTCCCACACATGGGACGGATCGCGCAGCGTACGGGCCATCTCCCGGAAGATCGCGCTGAATAGCCGCTCGACTTCCGCGCGTCTCGCAAGCAGCGCCTCTTCTTCTTTGGGCATGTAGACAAGGTTAATGATCGTCGCCCAACCAAGGCCGACGAGCAGCAGCATGATTTCGTTGCCTATGATCTCCACATCCACGCGGTTGTGGTCAAAGAGATGAAACACGATAACGCAGCTTGTAAGCACGCCTTCCTTAAGCTGCACGCGCGCGAGCACGGGAAACGTCGTTAAGATAAAGATGGCGAGAACCCAATAATGAAACCCTAGCAGCGTAAAGATGAGCGAAGCGAAAAAAAGACCCAGCACCGAAGCGAGGAAACGGTTAAAGGCGCTTTGCAGCCCCTTCTTCCGCGTCACTTCGACGCCGAGTATAGCAAGAATGCCCGCCGACAACGGCGGCTGCAATCCTATATAGTAGGCCGTATAAATGGCGGCGATTGCCGCTAAGGCCGTTTTGATGACGCGAATGCCCATGGAAGCCCCTCGAATCCGATAAAATGGTTCTATACCTTACCCATCCTACCGTTCCCGCCAGCCCTCCGTCAACTTTCTCTCCAGCACGGCCACAAGCTGGTACATGACCGTTGCCACGACTCCTATGACGACGAGGCTTGAAAGCACAAGCGTAAAGTTAAACACTTGGAAGCCGTAGATGATCTGATACCCCAGTCCGACCTTCGCCACAAGAAACTCTCCGACAATGACCCCGATCCAGGCAAGGCCTACGTTAACCTTAAGCGTCGCGATCATGACCGGAAACGACCCCGGCAATATAACGAGACGGAACAGCTGGGCCCGGGACGCCCCGAACAAACGCACGACTTTTATAAATCCGCTATCGATTTCCCTGAACCGGTTATAGATATTAATAGTCGTAATAATAACGGTAACCATTAGCGTGATCGCGACGATCGATAGGAACCCGGGACCCAGCGCAACAATAAAGATCGGGCCCAGCGCCACTTTCGGCATGCTGTTCAGTACAACGAGATACGGGTCGAATACGCGGGAAAGGAAAGGGAACCACCATAACACGGCGGCGATCGTAATCCCGAGCAGCGTACCGAGCGCAAACCCTACGATCGTTTCGAAGACGGTTGCGCCGACATGCGGCCACAGGCTGCCGTCCGCCGCCATCGCGCCGATCAGCTTTACAATTTTTGAAGGAAAACTAAACAGCAGCGGATCAATCCACTTCTGACGTCCTGCCGCCTCCCACAAACCGAGAAACAACAACAGAATCGCAGCTTGCGTCAATAGGGCCGATGCGCTGATCCTTCTGGCTCTCCGCTTGTAACTCCCGTACAATCCGTCCATCAGCGCTTGACGGTCTTCCTGAATGCCGGACAAATAAAGTTCGCCTTGCCCCGCTTGCGCCCTATCCGTGCTCGTTGGATCTGCAAGGCCGTTACCTTCCCCGCGCTTGCCGATTGGCCGATTAGGCTCCATGATCACCGCCCCCTTCCCCGTCTACGGCATCAAGCTCCGCCCACAGCTCCTCGAAAATTGCTTGGAATTCCGGCAGTCTCCGCGCCGCCATGGGATCCGCGCGACGGATGACGTCCGGAATGGCCACCTCCTTGCGAATGTGGCCGGGCCCTTTGCCCAGCACGATGACGCGGTCGCTCATGGCCGCCGCCTCGGCAAGATCGTGCGTGACGAGAACGGCCGTTTTGCCAAGCCGGCTAAGCGTATGCTGCACCAAATCCTCGAGTTGCAGCTTGATGTGAAGATCAAGCGCGGAGAACGGCTCGTCGAGCAGCAGGACGTCCGGTTCGGTGACAAGCGTCCGGGCAAGCGCTACCCGCTGACGCATCCCGCCGGACAGCTCGTGCGGATACCGGCCGCCGTATCCGGCAAGTCCAAGCTCCGCAAGCCAGCGCTCGACGGCTCTCATCGTCTCTTTGTTGCGATTGCCGGCAATCTCGAGCCCGATGGCCGCATTATCCCCTATCGTCCGCCAAGGGAAGAGATAGTCTTGTTGAAGCATGTATCCGACTGCCGGCGATGGCCCCGTCACGGGCTTGCCGCTTACCGTCACGGTGCCGATCGTCGGCTTCAGCAGGCCGGCAAGCAGGCTAAGCAACGTTGTTTTGCCGCAGCCGCTGGGACCGACCAAACTTACGAATTCGCCTTTAGCCACTTGCAATTCAATGCCTTCCAGCGCGAGCGACGCGCCTTTGTCGTTCACGTACACATGGGAAAGCCCACTCAGCGATAAGACCGGGTCATTCACGCGTATCGCCTCCTTCTTCCGAACCGCGCTCCGGACCTTTACTGTCCGCCCGCGAGCGCCTTCTCGGCGAACTTGGTGTTCACCAGCGCTCCGTGCTCCGTTCGCTGCTCAAGCTCTCCGGCC
>JAQSXN010000090.1 GCA_029256665.1 Paenibacillus sp. | reverse complement strand
AGCGCCGAATATATTCCGACCAAGGAAGAAGTGTTGGAAGCGCTCAAAGCGAGAGTCGTTCCCGGCGATCTCGTCATAACGATGGGCGCAGGCGATATTTGGAAAGTGGCCGACGCGTTAGCCCGGTCGCTTGCCGAAATCCACTCTTAATGCCAACTATGCCATGAAGCGGTATGATACAGAGCCAGCTCGACCGAACGCGTGAAAGCGATCGGCCGAAACGGCTCTTCTTTGCGTTAGCTCATTGATCCGCTCCCGTATGTCGAATCTTCTCTCGTCATAACTCTCTCATTGGGTTCATAGACTAGTAGCAGACCAGGTAGAGGAGAGATCGACATGAAACCGAACAATCGAATCACCTATCGCTTCGACGTTCCGGAGAGCAAGCCGTCAGAGAAGGACAAGCACGAAAAACGCAGGGAGGTTCCGCGCGAGCTGGAGATCGCGCAGCATGAGGGCGCCTCCGCGCAAGTAACATCTTCCAAAAATAACGTTGTACCCTTATATCAGCAATCGACTTCGAATGTTATAGACGAAGCGCGGCCTTGGCAAAATGCCTATCAGGAAGATATCGGAGCGCTAGAGCAGCTGATTCGCGAAGCCGATCCGGGTATCGAACTCCTGGACGAAGGCGACGAACGCAAGGTAAGCGGCGGGAAGAGCGCCGTCTCCGCCAAAGGGTCGGACGAGCTATGGATCCCGATCCGAGCGGAGGCGATGATGCCTCAGCCGACTCCGCGCGCGGCAATGAAGTCCGAGCGATTGCCGATTGCCGGCGAGGACGGAGTAACGGAACGCAGGGCGGTTCCGACATTCGATATGGATGTCACGAGTACGGGAGGGGCTAATCCGCCGCAGCCAAGCGACGCGTTCTGGGAAGGCGGAGCCACGACGCGAACACCCGCGATTTCGCGGCGCCAGGGCGGCAAAGGGCCATCATGGCTGCACGTATTTCTCTCGGTAGGCGGAGCGCTTGCGACCGGCGCGATCTTCGGTTATTTGATTTTGTCCCTGTTTACGGGAGCCTCCATCTGGCCGGACGGAGAGAAACCGGGTAACGGGGAGGTTGCGCCAGTCGTGCAGCCGGAGAACGGCGAACCGATCGGATTGGATGATCTCGCGGGAACTTCGCAGAACGGCGGCGAGGCAACGGGAGGGAACGAGTCCGCGCTTCCTGCCGCTACGGTAAACGTAGGCAGCCTTGACCGAACGTACACATTGCTGCAATTCGGTCTGTTCAGCAATGCGGAGGGCCGGGACGCGGCCATCAAGCAGCTGAAAGACGGAGGGTTAGCCGCCGCTTCGATGAAAACCGCCGAAGGCTACCGCGTCTATGCGGGTATCGCCATGGACGGAAACAAAGCAGGCGCGATCAGCTCGGGATTGCCGGACATCTTGCTGTACAAGAAGGAAGTAGCCGTTAAGGCTCCCGAGCGACTGCCCTTCGCGGGCGGCGAGGAAGCGGCGCTCGCATTCTTTGCCTCGACGAACGATCTCATTGCCGCATGGTCCGACTTGGTTGTCGCCCAGTTGGAGCAGCCATCGCTCTCCCCGCTGGGTTCCGTAGCCGCGGAAGGCTGGCGGTCCCGGCACGAGCAATGGACGGTCCACGCCGCGGCAATGGAAGAAGGATTGTCCGACCAGGCGGGCGAAACGTACTTTGCCAAAGTTCGGACGGCGGTCGATAACGCGGCGGCATCGATGACCGAATACGACAAGAATCCTTCGAAAGCCCATCTGTGGTCGGCGGAGTCGGCGTTGATGGAAGCGGTGCTGGCGCAGAAAGAATGGTTTGAGTCTACGAGCGCATTGTAAACGGAGAGTTTCATGCGTATAATGGAATCAGGTGTCATTTCGTGGCGAGAGGGACGTAAACGATGAAAAAAAACGGATGGATACTTTTTTTGTTTATATTGCTCGGGATGATTGCGGGAGCGCTGGTCGCGAAGTGGCTGGAATCCGTACCGGGCGTATCCTTCCTGACGAAGCCGATAGCGACGACTTGGTCTCCGAACGTCGATCTGTACGTGCTTAGTCTTACTATGTCGATCTCGCTGCAGATCAGTCTGCTCAGCATCGTTGGGGCAGTCATCGCGATATGGTTGTACCGCAAAATGTAAGTGCCGCGCGTCAAACTTATAAGTGCAAGTTTTGAAAAACCTCTTGTAACGCCGCGGCTGCGGGATCGTGACCGATCCGCAGAAGGAGCAAGCCTCTATGAACGATATTGTCATTAACCAAGCACCGATAAGCCGGCTAGTGCTGGCTTCATCGTCTCCGCGCCGGAAGGAACTGGTCGCATCTTTGGCCCTTTCCTTGCCGGTTTCTATTTTGTCTACGGATGCGGATGAGAGTTACGAACCGGATTGGACGCCGGGAGAGATCGTCGAACGGCTTGGTTTGCGCAAAGGTTTGGCAGCCGAAGCGATGCTCGAGCAGATGGGCGATGTACGGCCCGGAACGCTTATTTTGGCCGCGGACACGATCGTCGTATCGGACGGCAACGTGCTGGGCAAGCCCGCCGACGACGAGGAAGCCGCTATGATGTTATCTTCCCTGCAAGGCAGAGCGCATGATGTCTATAGTGGAATCGCGCTGCTTGAAGCCGGCACGGATAACCGGATCGCGGCCAGCCGCAGAACCCGAGTGATGATGAAGCAGCTCGGCGAGGCGCGAATCCGCAGGTATGTCGCTTCCGGCGAGCCCCGCGACAAAGCCGGGGCTTATGGCATCCAAGGATATGGAGCGGCGCTGGTGGAATCGATCGAAGGCTGTTATTTCAACGTGGTCGGGCTGCCGCTTTCGCTTTTGTCCGATCTGCTGAAGAAGTTTGACATTCACACGTATTAAATCCAAAGTTTGGGGATGGGATAATTATGGAAATACATAGTCATGTATTGCGTGATATCCCCCATGAAGAACGTCCAAGAGAGCGCATGATGCGATATGGGGCGGAAGCGCTCAGCCATGCTGAGTTGCTTGCGATATTGTTGCGAACGGGAACAAGGAAGCAGTCGGCGGTCCATCTGGCCGGCTCGATACTGCGTCAATGCGGAAGCTTGCGAGGATTGCTGGACATGAGCCACGAAGAGATGACGGCCATTAACGGCATTGGTCCGGCCAAGGCGCTGCAGCTTCGCGCGGGGATCGAGCTCGGCAGAAGAATGATCAGAAGCCGGGTCGACGATATCGTGACGGTCCGCAGGCCCAAGGACGCGGCCGAATACGTTATGGAAGAGCTTCGCTATCTCGACAAGGAGCATTTCGTTTGCCTGTTCCTGAACACCAAGAACGGAATTATTGCCCGGGAAACATTGTCCGTTGGAACGCTTAACGCGTCGCTTGTCCATCCCAGGGAAGTGTTCAGAGCCGCCATCAAACGCAACAGCGCCTCCGTGATCTGCGCCCATAACCATCCAAGCGGCGATCCTGCCCCAAGCCCCGAAGACATCGCGCTCACCGGCCGTCTCGCGGAAGCGGGCCGGCTGGTCGGAATAGAAGTGTTGGATCATATCATCGTCGGCGACGGCCGCTTCACAAGTTTGAAGGAACTTGGTCATATGTAATATAATATTTATTAGGGTAGCAGATTTGAAATTCTTCTTATCTGCGCGTTCAAAAAGTTCGATTTTCAGTACCGAGAAGATGGAAGGCAGCTAGAAACGAAAGTAGCGGAGCGTAGCAGCGCTACGTGAGCAACCGCAATGTTTCCGGAGGAAACGAGGAAACATACTTCGAAAGCATATGCTTAGGTTCGGCTGCATTCCATATTCGACGTAGAGTAAGCATCTAGGAATACCTCGTAATGGGATGCGGACTTTTTGACCACATAGGAATGTTTAAGTTCTTTAAAGCGATGAAGCATAAAGAAAATCATTCCTATTGGCGATAAAAACTTCCGCTTAAACGCGGTCGCGCATCCTCGAAGTACTCCGATAGGAGTTTTTCGCGGGCTACATCTAAAGGGAAATGCGGGAATTAGAAGGGAGCAACAACATGTTCGGTAGAATGAACAAGGATTTGGGAATAGACCTGGGAACGGCAAATACGCTGGTATACGTGAAGGGCAAAGGAATAGTCGTGAGGGAGCCATCCGTGGTCGCCCTGCGTACCGATACAAAAACGATCGAAGCAGTCGGCGAACAAGCCAAAAAAATGATCGGCAGAACGCCTGGCAACATCCGCGCCATACGTCCCATGAAGGACGGAGTCATTGCGGACTTCGAGACAACGGCCACGATGATCAAATATTTTATCCGTTCCGCGCAGAAGCAGCGCTCGATGTTCCCACGCCATCCGAATGTGATGATATGCGTGCCGTCCGGCATTACGGCCGTCGAGCAACGCGCCGTAGAAGATGCGGCCAAGCAAGCGGGGGCCAGAGAAGCGTACACGATCGAGGAGCCCTTCGCGGCTGCCATCGGCGCGGACCTTCCGGTATGGGAGCCAACGGGCAGCATGGTTGTCGACATTGGCGGCGGGACGACGGAGGTGGCCGTTATTTCGTTAGGCGGCATCGTAACGAGCCGTTCGATCCGGGTAGCCGGAGACGAGATGGACGAAGCCGTCATTCAATACATCAAAAGATTATACAATCTGATGATCGGCGAGAGAACGGCAGAGCAGCTTAAGATGGAAATCGGATCGGCGCTCCAGCTGGACTAGCCCGAGACGCTCGAAATTCGCGGCCGCGACCTCGTGTCGGGGTTGCCGAAGACGCTTGCCATTACTTCGGACGAAATTACGGACGCCTTGATGGACACCATCAATGCCATCGTGGAAGCCGTTAAGGTGACGCTGGAGAAATGTCCGCCGGAGCTGTCCGCGGACATTATGGATCGCGGCATCGTATTGACGGGCGGCGGCGCGCTGCTTCGAAATATCGACAAGCTGCTGCAGCGGGAGACGGGCATGCCGGTCATCGTCGCCGACAACCCGCTCGACTGCGTCGCGATCGGTACGGGACGTTCTTTGGATAACATTCATTTGTTCAAGAGCAGAGGCTCTTCGAATCGTTCGAAACGATAAGACGTTAGGCAGAATCACGGATTTGGGACAGGCAGGTGATCGGGCTGTTTAATTTCATGAGAAATAAGCGCGTGTTTATGCTGATGATCGGATTTATATTGTTTATCGCGATCATCGGCTTCTCGCTTAGCGATCGCAAAGAGCTGACCTGGCCGGAGAAGTTCCTGAAGGACACCTCCGGTTTCGTGCAGCAGTGGTTCTACAAGCCCGCTGGTTACATAGCGGGCTTCTTTGAGGACATTCGCGACTTCCGGACCATCTACGAAGAAAATGAGCGGCTTCGGATTACGGCCGCTGCATACGCGCGCGACAAGGTGGATTACAACTTCATACGGAAAGAAAACGAGCGGCTGAAGGAAGAGCTCAATTTCACTGAGCAGCAGAAGCAATTAAACAACTACACGTATCTGATCGCGCAGGTCATCTCCGTCAGCAACGACGCGAACAACCGGACGATGACGATCAACCTTGGTACGAAGCACGGCGTCAAAGAGAACATGGCGGTTACGACGGTCGACGGCCTTGTCGGTCTTGTCAGTTCGGTTACGCCGTTAACGGCCGCAATCACGCCCATTACGGAGCTCAACGAATCGTCGCCGACGTTTAATTCCATCGCCGCGACGATCGAAGGCCGCGAGGACGAATCTTTTGGCATACTCAGCAGCTTCAACAAGGAAACGAACCGGATCATTATGACCCGTATCGCCGAGAACGACAAAATGGAAATCGGGGATAACGTCATCACGTCGGGACTCGGCGGCGTATATCCGCGTGGACTTCGGATCGGCACGGTGGAGACGAAGCAGGTCGGCGACTTTGGTCTTACTTATACGGCGACAGTCAAACTGTCGGCCAGCTTCGACCATCTCGCGGAAGTGTTCGTCGTGAAGGTGCCCGGTCTTGAGGAGTCCGAACAATGAGCATGAACCGAATCGTCGCGCTTATGCTGCTTCTATTCGTGATCGAAGGCTCGCTTATGCCCTGGATCATTCCCGAAGGTTTCGGCGACCGGATTATTCCGCACTTTATATTCGTATTCGTGTTATTTTCGGCGCTGTACGGCAATCGCCACCAGGCGTTGCTGCTGGGCGCGGGTTTCGGGCTGCTGCAGGACGTCGTCTATTTCGGTCAGCTGCTTGGACTTCACTTTTTCGCGATGGGACTTCTGGGCTATTTCACCGGAGTACTGCTGGAGCGCAAGCGCGCGACGGTTATGATGGCGATTACTGTCATTGGATTCGCTTGCATTCTGTATGACTCGTCCTTGTTTTTTATCTACAGGGTGTTCCGTATAACGGATGCTTCCTATGCTTGGGCCCTTCTGGACCATATCCTTCCTAGCTTGTTCCTCCAATTGGCGTTCGCGCTTGCCTGTTACGTGCCGGTCAGGCGGATGTTCGAATCGCGCAAAGACGCGGGAGAAAGCGGAGAAGAGGAATAATGGACGGAGCCATGCAGGAATTCGGGCCACGCGTTTAGAATTGATTAGGTTGGGGAGGGACAAACGTGACCGAGAAGCAACATATCATGATTAAAGGCGTCAAGGAAGGTCTTCTGTTCCTTCTCGACGATCAATGCGCTTTCGATGCGCTGGTAGCCGAAATGAAGCACAAGCTGGAGAAGACGCATCAGCAGCTGCTGACGGGACCGCTCGTACACATACATGTTAAGTTGGGGTCCAGAATCATTACGGACGAACAGAAGGAGCAACTCTCCAGCATCATCGGAGCGCAAGGGAATCTGATGATCCAGTCGATGGAGTCCGATCCAAAGACGTTGCCGGAGACGGGCAACGCCGCCCGGAACCTGCAAGTGATCACGTCCATCGTTCGCTCGGGACAGACGCTGGAGCACGATGGCGACCTCTTGCTCATCGGCGACGTCAATCCGGGCGGCACGATATTATGCACCGGAGATATTTACGTCATGGGGGCGCTGAGGGGATTGGCCCATGCCGGCATAGGAGGACGCGAAGACGTCATTATCGCGACCTCGCTGATGAGGCCGACCCAGCTGCGCATCGCCGATGTTGTCAGCAGGCCGCCGGAAGAGTGGCTTACCTTGGATTCGGCGATGGAATTCGCTTATCTGAACGAAGGACAAATGCAGATCGACAAGCTGTCGCAGCTATTCCGCATCAGGCATAATCCGATCCTATTTAAAGGAGTGTAGAGCATGGGAGAAGCGATTGTTATCACATCAGGCAAAGGCGGAGTCGGCAAGACGACGACATCGGCTAATATCGGAACCGCGCTTGCGCTGCTAGGAAAAAAAGTGTGCATGGTCGACACCGATATCGGCCTTCGCAACCTTGATGTCGTAATGGGGCTAGAGAATCGAATCATCTACGATCTGGTCGACGTTGCCGAAGGCAGATGCCGCCTTAATCAGGCGCTGGTCAAGGACAAACGTTTCGACGAGCTGTATATGCTGCCCGCTGCGCAGACCAAAGACAAGGATTCGGTCAAGCCGGAACAGATTCGCAATATGGTGCTTGAGCTAAAGCAGGATCATGACTATGTCATTATCGACTGCCCAGCGGGCATCGAACAAGGCTTCCGCAACGCGATCGCCGGAGCGGATCGCGCCATTGTCGTCACGACGCCCGAGAACGCGGCGGTACGCGACGCCGATCGCGTAATCGGACTGCTCGAAGGCAATAAAATTCCGTCCAAGCTCATCATCAACCGCATTAGGCCGGCCATGATGAAAAACGGAGAGATGCTGGACATCGACGAAATCTGTCAGGTGCTCGCGATCGACCTGCTCGGCATCGTGCCGGACGACGAAAAGGTGATTACGGCGGCCAACAGCGGAGAGCCGACCGTCATGAATCCGACGTCCCGCGCGGCGATCGCATACCGGAATATCGCCCGCCGCATACTGGGGGATATGGTTCCGCTTATGGTGCTCGACGAGAAGGCAGGGGCGTTCAAGCGGTTCCGGAAGTTCCTCGGAATAGGATGATGGACTTGTGCTTAATAAATTAAAGAAACTCGACTGGGGCATTTTGCTCATCATGGCTTGCCTGGCAGCGGTCAGCATCATCGCGATTCACAGCGCTACGGAGGGCACCAGATTCGAGGGCTCCGACCTGAGACAGCTCGCTTTTTACGGCTTGGGATTTATCGTGGCCATATCAGCGGTATTGTTCGATTACAGGATCGTGCTCAAAATATGGCACGTTCTCTATGGAATCGGGGTTGCTTCGCTCATTCTGGTATATTTCTTAGGCGTGGAAATCAATGGCGCCAAGGGTTGGTTCGAGTTGCCCGGCGGGCTGCTCAACATTCAGCCGGCGGAGATCGTCAAGATTATTCTCATTATCGGCATTGCCTACCTGATGGGCAAACGGCAAGGAGACAAGCTGAACTTCTCGAGCGACCTGCTTACCATCGGAGCGTTCGCGTTCCTGCCGTTCATGCTCGTGATGATACAGCCCGATCTCGGCAACGCAATCATTTATCTCGTCATCGTCATCGGGATGTTGTGGATCGGCAACGTCAAATATTCCCATGTCGCGATCGGACTGGCAGCTGTCGTTGCGGGCATCGTGCTATTTATGTTCTTGTTCAACGCGTTTAACTCGGAGATCAAAGAATTTTTGGATGAACACAAGAAGATCCACTGGTACAATCGAATCAATACGTTCGTCAACCCCGACGAAGCGTCCGCCGACAACAAACACCAATCCATGTACGCTCAGATCGCGGTCGGCTCCGGCGGGCTGAGCGGCGACGGATACATGAACGGCAAGCTCAAGAACGGCGGATACATTCCCTATACGTATTCGGATTCCATCTTCGTCGTCATCGGCGAGGAATTCGGTTTTCAGGGCGCGGCGTTATTGCTTTTGCTTTACTTCTTGCTCATCTACAGGATGATCATCATCGCGTTCAAATGTTACGACAGGCGGGCGTCTTTCATCGTCATCGGGATCGTCTCGATGTTTGTGTTCCAGGTGTTCCAGAATATCGGGATGATGATCGGCCTAATGCCGATTACGGGCATTACTCTGCCGTTCGTCAGCTATGGCGGCACGTCGCTGCTGCTTAATATGTTGTCGATCGGACTCGTATTCAGCATCAAGGCGCATCAAGAGGTGTACGAGCTCGTCGAATAACGGGATCGGATAGAAGAATTAACGGCGGCGCCAAGGGGTCAATCCCGGCATCGCCGTTTTTTTTTTTGCTTGCGCGGGTGCAAGCGCATCAAGATCGATCCGGCTCTGGATTGCTCCCGTTCGCATACTTGTCCGGCCCGTCTCATAAAGATGGTAGTAGGACGAGGTTGCAAGGAGGATGCTGGGATGGGATTAAGGGATGATGTGAGGCAACGAAGGCACGAGAAAATAAAGACGCTTCTTGAAGAGTACGCAGCCAAACAAGGGAACGGCGAGGCGCTCCCTCAAGTTACGGAACAAACGGTCAAGGAAGGGAAGAGTCGGAAAAACGAGGTTATGCGGCAGTCGAGGACGGATGAAGAAACGCATCTGGTATTCCCGCCAGCTCAGTCGGGCGCGACAGACCGGGAGATCTCTACCGGGCACGCTTTGGATCCGGAGCTCGCATGGAAACGAAATCCGAATCCGTGGTCCGCATGGGAGGATGAGCCCGCCAATGGCGGACCGCCGCGCAGCTTCGTCAGGCAGACGCGCACCTACGACGATTCCGGCGAACCGCCGCGCGGCGGTTGGAGTCGATTTCGGAGAGGCCTGCAATGGAAGGCCATCGCCGCGCTGCTCGTTTTCGGCGGCATTTACGGGATGTTCCATTACCAGGCGGATTGGACCCAGCGCGGACAACAATTCGTCAAGCAGGCGTTGACCGACGAATTCGACTTCGCGGCCGCTGCCGTCTGGTATAAGCAGGCGTTCGCGGGGGCTCCGTCGTTTATTCCGATGTTCCAAGGCGATTCGTCAGGCGCAGTAGGCGTGGATGGCGGCGTATCGGGAACGGTTG
>JAQSXN010000089.1 GCA_029256665.1 Paenibacillus sp. | reverse complement strand
CGTGTGCTCTTCCGATCTGCCGAAGCAGGCGATCGCGGTCATTCGCGTCAGGCTCGGCTACGAGAAGGCGCTGGAGAAGATGTGCGAGCGGCTCGGCTTCCGCAAGGATTATCTGATCGGCATCCTGAACACGCTGGAGGAAATCGCGGACGGTCTGGAGACGATGGAGGACTTTGCGGGCCGGCTCAAATATCTGGAGACGCTGCTGCGCACGGCCAAGGGACGGCGCGGGGGGAATGCCGTGACCTTCTCCACCTTCCACAGCGCCAAAGGTTTGGAATTCGACAACGTATATATGGTCGATCTTATCGATGGCATCATCCCGTCCGCGGAGGACGCGAAGTATGCGGGTCCGCACAAGAAGGACGGCGGCACGGGCGAGCAGCCGCTCATGGAGGAGGCGGTCCGGCTGTTCTACGTCGCCATGACGCGGGCCCGGCATAGGCTGGAGCTGATCTCGTACGGCAAGCGCGACGGGGAGGAGACGGCGGAGTCCTCCTTCATGGAGGCGTTGCGGGATATCGTGGAGCCGGAGAAGCGGGAGGCGGAGGCCCAGGCGACGCTGGCCAAGCGGCTGGCGGCCGCGGGCGGCTTGCGCGCGGCCGGCGAGGACGGCGTCCGTCGCCCGAGCGGCGGGAGCCACGCGTCGGCGCGCCGGCTCAAGGCGTCGCTTAAGCCGGCGACGCCAAGCGTGACGACGACGGAGGGGCGGCCGGGAGCCGCGCGGCAAGCGCCGTCGGCGGGAGGCGGCCGGGATGGCGCGGCTTCTGGCGCGACGGGCGCCTCGGCGAAGGACGCCGGTTCCGGACGCCCGATTCGTGACCGCGCTGCGCTCAAGACGGGCGTATCCGTGCGGCATCGCGTATTCGGTTCCGGCATCATTACCAAGGTCGTCGGCGACGGCATCGAGATTTTATTCGGCGCGTCGAATCTCAAGTCGCTGTCGGTCGTCATGTGTCTGGACAAGGGGCTTCTGGAGCATGACGGCTAACTTGTAGTACACTAGAGAGGAAGTTCAAAAAATCCAACATCACGTAACGGAAAGCGAGGTGCTGCCGATGCTGCCGATTGATCCATCGGTCATCCAGCAACAAATCGATTCAATGAAGGGAGAAGGGCTGTTTCTCCACCTGGAGCAGACGACGGGCGCATACGCCGCACATTTCGATAGCTCCAAACATCCAGCCGCCTCTTTTATAAGCAATATTGGCATAACCTATTCCCATGGAGGCATCTCCGGAGGCGGACCGTTCCGCGTCGGGCTTAAGATGAAGCAAGGCTGGGTGTATTGCGAAGGGTTGACCCACTACGAGGAGACGGAATCCGACCGTTTGATCCTTGCCGGCCACGATAGCGCGGGCAAGCTGGTCGTCGCGCTGCATCTAAGCCGCGAGCCGTTCGGAGAGGAGAGATAACCGATGACGGAAAAAATATTAGTGCTGCTGCCGCACCCGGATGACGAAGCCTACGGAATGTCCGGCGTGCTCGCGCGATACGTGCAAGAGGGAGCGCATGTCACGTACGGCTGCTTGACGCTTGGCGAGATGGGCCGCAACATGGGCGTGCCGCCGTTCGCGAGCCGCGTGACGCTGCCCGGCATCCGCAAGCTGGAGCTGGAGGAGTCGTGCCGAGCGATCGGCATTCAAGATCTCAGGCTGATGGGCTTCCATGACAAAATGATCGAATTCGAGGAGCCCGAGCTGCTGGAATCGGCTATCGCGGGCTTGATTGACGAGGTTCGTCCAACGCTGGTCTTCACCTTCTATCCCGGCTACAGCGTCCATCCCGATCATGACGCCACGGGCGCCGCGGTCGTGCGGGTCATCGGCGCCATGCCGGCGGGCGAACGGCCCAAGGTGCTGTGCGTCGCCTTCTCCAAGGATCATGTGACCGCGCTTGGCGCGCCGGATGTTCATTACGACGTTAAGGCGACGTTATCGAACAAAGTAGCCTCCATCTCCGCGCATCGCTCCCAGTTCCCGTCGCCGGCGGGGATGTCAAAGAAGGATCTCGTAGAACGTTTCGGCACGGAACGGTTCTATACGTATAAGTTCAACTGAGCGGCGGCAAGCGGCGCGGGTCGGCATTCTGTCTAGAAGCTGGGCGGCTTGCCCCGCTTCTGAGGTGCGGCTTCGAATACGGCGTATAAAGGAAAGGGTTACCCGAACCACCGCCAGCCAACAGGCGGGAGCGGAGCGGGTAACCCTTTTTGCGTTGGGAAGGGGTCGGTCTCGGTGTCCCCTCATAACGTCGCTCCGCCTCTGTTTACGGTTCTCGAACGAGCAGCTCGTCAAGCAGCTCGGCAAGGAATGCCGGGGACAGCTTTTCCGCAAGGTAAGCGTGCGGGCCCGAGGGATCGTCAATCCAATCATTGACGCCGCTCTCGGGATCGACCGTTATTCGGCCGCGCACGACGTCCCAGTAGGGAGCCGCGCCGCGGGCCGCATAAAGCACGGCGGTTAGGTCCCAGCTCGGTCGAGTGCGTTCGTCTCCCAGATGAGCTTTATAGCTGCGGCGCACGGGATGCTCTTCCGGCCCTTCCGCGAGCAGCCGAGCTCCGGTCGGAATCGCGACGCCAACTTCGTAGCCGGTAAAGGTAATTGCCGTTGGCCAATTCTCGCATACGTAGGCGGCCGACGGTGGATGCATCTCGAAATTCCACTCCTTTCCCGAGGGGAAGTGGCCGCCCATAACGACGAGATGCCTGACCTTGCGGGTGACGAGCTCGGCGCCGTTGAGCGGAGATGCATCGTCGACGCCGGCGAGCAGTAGCCTCATCAGATTGATTAGCGGACCTATGGCGACGATGACGACGCTGCCGTCCTCCGCATCGGCGAGCAGCCTCCGGTAGAGGGACGAGGCGCCCGGCGCGGAACGCCCGTCCGGGTAGCGGTTGCCGCAGGTGGTCGCGATAAGCCGGTTGTACTTCTCGTACGGCTCGCCTATGAGAAAGCCGGCCGTCTCCAGCGTGCCGACCGGAATGTCTCCCCGGCCGTAGTAGACGTTGATGGCGTCCAGGCAGCCGGCGCCCCAAGGGCTTGATGTGCCGTGCATCATGCCAAGCGCGCGGAGCCGTCCCTCCTTCTGCAAGGCATGCAGGACGGCCACGGCGCCGGCATCGTCGCAATCCGGCCCGATATCGGTGTCGAGGATGACGGGAGCGGGTCCTTCGCCAGGCTCATAGAAATACTTCTCTTGCATGGCGTCGTCACGCTCCTCCCGGCAAGAAATGGCTGGTCGGAAGCCGAAGCGAGGCGTGCTGTTTCAGGAAAGCGTCAAGCTCGCTCTTGGTCGGCATAGCCGACTGAGCTCCGACCTGCCGGATCGCGAGCGCGCCTACGGCGTTGCCGATGCCGACGGCCTCCTCGGGGCTGCTTCCGGCAGCCAGGGCGTACGCGAAGCCCGCGTTGAAGCAATCGCCGGCGCCTGTCGTGTCTAGGGGCTCCGACGGGTAAGCGGCGATATGCAGCAGGTCAATATCCCGTATGAGGTACGCTCCGTCCGCGCCGGCTTTCGCCACTACGGTATCCACCCCTTTGCGCAGCAAGACATTCGCCGCTTCCTTCAATTGCAGGACGTATTGCTGGTGACGGCCGGCGTAATATTTGATCTCCGTTTCGTTAGGAGTCATATAATCGATATATTTGAAAATGGATTCCGGCAGACGAGAAGCCGGCGCGGGGTCGAGAATAACCGTCTTGCCGGCTCCCTTGAGCCGTTTCGCCGCATAGGCGACCGTACCGATCGGCACCTCAAGTTGAAATAAGAAAATGTCCGCTTCCATCAGATGTTCCCAATGTTCGTCGATGTCCGATGGCGTCAGAAGCCCGTTCGCGCCTGGTGAAATAATGATCTGGTTCTCCCCTTGAGGGTCGACCAGAATCATCGCCGTGCCCGTCGAAGCGCCTTGCTCTGCCCGAATGCCGGTCGTGTCCACGCCGTTCATGCGCAGATGGCGGATATAGTCGCTGCCGTGAATGTCGCCTCCGACCTTGCCTACCATTCTTACGTTCGCTCCCAGTCTGCCTAATGCGACGGCCTGATTGCCGCCTTTTCCGCCGAAAAAAGTAGAATAGCCGACGGATGTCAGCGTTTCGCCGGGGAGAGGGAAACGCTCCACGGCCGCAACCAGATCGATGTTCAAACTTCCGATGACGCATATGGATATCATTGATCTCACTCCTATCATGCTCTTGCTCTAGTACAAGAGTCTATTCTTTGACCGAACCCATCACGATGCCATGAATAAAAAATCGCTGCAGGAACGGGTATACGACGAGAATCGGCAGCGACGCCAAAATAATTTGGGCCGAGATCGACGTCCGATTCGTCAGTGACGCCATAATCGTCTGCTGATCCGCGTTTATGAGATTGCGGGATGCCAGCACGACATGCAGATAGGTCTGCAATGGATAATTCGAGGTGTCATTCATGAAGATCAGTCCGTCGAACCATGAATTCCAGTGGCCGACCACGCTGAATAGCGTCACGGTCGCGATGACCGGCATGGACAGCGGGATGAATATGCTTGTCATGATCCGATACTGGGACGCTCCGTCCACCAGGGCTGCCTCCTCCAATTCTCTCGGCAACTGACGCATGAAATTAATCATCAAGATGACGTTGAAGACGGGCACGGCGCCTGGCAGCACGAGCGCCCAAATCGTATTGATCAGGTTCAGCTCGTTGATGATCATGTACATCGGAATAAGGCCGCCGCTGAACAGCATCGTAAACACAAGGAACCAGATATAGACGTTGCGCCCGCGGAAGTAGGAGCTTTCCTTCGACAGCGGGTAGGCCATCATGATCGTGAGGACGAAATTCAGCAGGCCGCCGACCGCTACGCGCAGAGCGGACATGCCAAAGGCGTCCCAGAACTTGCCCATCCGGAGAATCGTCCCGTAGGCATCCACCGTAAATTCGATCGGCAGCAGGCCGACCGCGAACTTGGAGGCCGGTCCTTCGCCGCTGATGGATACCATGGCGATATGCCAGATGGGGAGGAGGCACAGCAACGAGATAAGGGCAAGGCCGATGTAGTTGAAAATATCGAAGGGCTGGAGTCTGTTCAGCCGTCCGTGCATGAGAATACCCCCGATCCATTCTTAGAAAATGCGATAATTCGCGTAACGGCTGGCAAGTCTGTAGGACATGACGATCAGAACGAAGCCGATGATGGACTTGATAAGTCCGATCGCGGTCGCCAATCCGTATTGCGCTTGGATCAATCCCATTCGGTAAATGTAGGTGTCGATAATATCCGTGGAGCTAATGACCATCGGGTTGTACAGGTTGAAAATTTGGTCGAAACCGGCGTTCAGCACATTGCCGAGACTGAGCGTGGACATGAGCACGATGACGGGCAGAATGCCGGGAATCGTAATGTACAGCGTCCGTTTCCAGCGTGTTGCCCCGTCGATTGCGGCTGCCTCGTACAACGCCGGATTGATGCCGGTCAACGCGGCCAAGTAAACAATCGTGGAGAACCCGAATTCTTTCCAGACGTCTGACACGACGATCATGATGCGAAACCAAAACTCGTCGCCGAAGAAGAAGATTGGCGGAATCCCTACAGTCCCCAAAGCCTGATTGAACGCACCGCCGTTGATGGATAGAACGTCCACCAGAATGCCTCCCAGGATGACCCAGGAGAGGAAGTGGGGGAGATACACGAGACTTTGCACCGTCCGTTTGAACCACATAAGCCGCGCCTCGTTCAGGAATAACGCGAACACGACAGGCACCACGAGTCCCGCGAAGATTTTCATAAGCGAGATTTCGATCGTATTTCGGATCGTTCCCATCGTGTCGGGCAATTCGAAGAGGAAACGGACATGCTCCAGACCGACCCATTCCGAATAGATGAAGCCCTTCGACGGATTAAAGTCCTGAAAGGCGATCACGATGCCGAACATGGGCAGGTACGCGAACAGCAGCAGCACGAGCACGCCGGGAGCGACCAGTAAGTGAAAAAACGCGACATCCCTTTTGGTAATTTTCATGGCTGTCCCTCCGCGAATACTTGATGATAAGAGGGCGGGGGAATGAGCCGCGAACGGCTTCCTCCCGCCCCGGGGCTTGCGGCTTTAATGCCTTATTGCTGTTCCGCCGCCCATGCGTTGACTTCCTTCGTAATGTCGTCGCCGCCGAGCGACTTCCAGTCGCTTGCGAACTTGTCGAACTCGGCAATATCGGCTTTACCCATAATGATTTTGGTGAACGTCTCCACCTCAAGCTTGTTTAGGCTGGCCTGGCGCTTGGCCATCGTCTCGGTCGGAGCGCCGAGGAACGACTCGTGCACGAAGCTATCGCCATATTGAGCCAACACGCTTTCGGATTCCAGCAAATATTTGTAGTACGCCCAACCGTTAGGCTCATTGTTTTTGTAGGCGTTCCACTTCCAAATTCCGTCGGGATGCGTCACCAGCGAACCGTCGTTTTTGTCGACGGCTTCCTTGAACTGTTCGCCGATGACCATGTTTTTGCCGGGATCGTCGAAGAAGTACGGTTTGGCGTATTGGTGGATTTCCTTGCCCGCGTATTTCTCGTTGCCTTGGATCTCCTTGTAGAACAGGTCATTGTATTGCCCGCCCTCGATCCACATCTCCGCCCAAAGGTTCATCGACTTGATGAGCGCTTCGGGATGATCCATGTCTTTGCTGGCGACCATCCAGCTAAATACGTTATTAGGGCGCTTCGGTACGAGACTGCCATCCGCCGACACCGGAATAGGGTAGGCGTTCCAGTCGGAGTCCGGCGTATGCGTCATCGTCGTCTGCAACGGATACAGCGGCTGCCAGAACGCGCCGAAGTAGATTCCGCCTTTGCCCGCTCCCACGTCGTCCGCCGCCTTGCCCCATTCCTTGGCGCCGAATTCCTGGTCGATCGCCTTGGATGCATACAGCTCGCTAAGCTTGGCGAGCGCGTCTTTCATCTGCGGCTGGATGCTCCCGTAGGCTAGCTGGCCGCCATCGTCCTGGACCCAGGTCGCGCGGTACGCTTTGTAGGCCGTTGCAACCCCGTCGAACGCCATGCCGAGCGCATTGTCGAGCGCGATGCCGTACGTGTCCGCCTTGCCGTTGCCGTCGGGGTCGCGCTCCGCGAACGCCGTCGCCACCTCATACAGCTCGTCGATCGTCTTCGGCGGCTGTAACCCCAGTTTGTCAAGCCAGTCCTTGCGGATATACATGATTGCCACGTTTTCATAGTAATCGTTCGGAACCGGCATGCCGTAAATCTTGCCATCCTTCTTGGCCGGGGCAAAGCCGGCGCCGCCGCCGTATTCCAGCGCTTTGCGGAGCAGCGGGGAGGCATAGGTTTCGTAGACTTCGGTCAGATCCGCGAGCTGCTCCTGGTTTATCATGCGGCTGAGTTGGTTCAGGTCAACCTTGGAAATGTCGGGAATGTTGTTGGTGTTGATGGCGAGATTCAGCTTCTCCAAGGACTGTGACGCATCGGATACCCATTCGTTCTTGAATTGGATACCAAGTATTTCGAGATATTTTCTCGTCATAATGTTGTCGTCGATGCTCTCTCCTTCCGCGAACAGCACGTTCGTGCCCGTCGTGCCGACGACCGATACTTCGATTGGCGGATCGTATTTGCCAAGCGGATCCATATCGGCCGCGGGAGCGGAGGATTCGCCCGGAGCGCCGCTGTTAGAAGGGGCCGCAGTGCTATTGCCGCCGCTCTCTCCGTTGTTGCCGGAGGAGCAGGCGCTAGACAGAATGAGGGCGCTTGCGGCCAATAATGCCGCCAAGCTGTGCGTGCGTTTGTTCATCATCGTGATTCGCCTCCATATGGATAGAAATGGTTGCTTTCAATGCTAACGCAGTTAAAGTTTAATGACGCTAATGTCGTCGACGGCGATGTCTCCGCCTTTGAGCCCCCACGCAAGACGATAATCCTTGAAGCCGTCCGTGCGGACAACGTAACTTCTGGATTCAACCTCTTGACCGGCAACGCCGTACCAGCGATGAACGAAGTCGGGGGCGGTTCCCGATTGTTTCGATTCGGCCGCGAAGCGGAAGAAACCTCCGCCGCTCGGCGCGGCGAGCGGCTTCCAGCGGAAGGTCACCAGATAAGCGGAGTCCGCCTTCAGCTTTAGGGCATTTTTGCGGCTGTACAGGAAGCTCCGTTCGTCCGATATCGAGGAGACTGCCCAAGCGCCGTGCAGGCCTCCGGCGCCGCTCAAGCTGCCGGCCGTCTGTCCCGTGCCGAGCTCGTAGCGGGAAGCGGCAATATCTCCGGTCTCGAACGAGTCATTAGCCGCTTCCGGATGTTGCGTTATGACGATATCGTCGATCGAGATCGCCCCGCCGGATCGAAGTCCCCAGATAAGGTAGTAATCTCCGAAGCCAACGTCCGTCGTGAACGTTACCGTCTTGGTCCGGGTAAGCCCGGAGTCGTCGCGCCATGTCGTGAAGCCCTTGTCGTGAGCGAAGCCTCCGCTGCCGGTGCGGGCGAGAAAATAATAAAAGCCGTTCGGAGCCGGCGCCGCGGCTGCTTTGTATCGGAAGGTAACCGTATAGGTCGTGCCGGGCTCAAGCGTGATTTTGGAGGTATCGCTGTACAGATACTCAGACCAGTCCTGGGTCGTCTGGGCGCTGCCGTAAACGGAATAGGCGCCGCCGACCGCTAGCTGCGGCTGGTTCGTAATCACGCCGATTCCTTGGAAGCCGCCGTTGTATCCGGAAGAGGCGAATGAGCCGCCTTCGAAGGCTTCGCGAACGGAAGCGTCCGGCGGCGCTGACACGTTGCCGCTCTCGACCTTCAGCTTGCCAAGCAAGTATCGGTTCAGGGTATCGCGTCCCTCGATGCCGAGCCGGATTGCCGGGTTTCCTTGTTGATCCGCCAGAGCGATCCTGACGTCGTATTCTCCCGGAGCGACCGTCGCGGGCAACTCGAAGCGGGAGAATGTTTCGTAAACTTCGCCGGCGATGAATCCCGTCATGTCGAAGCTCTCGTCCGTTGCGCTCCAAACCGTATTGCCTGCGGCGTCCGTCAGATACAGCTTTAGAGGGTAGTTGCGGTAGCTGCGGCCGACGCCGAGGTTGGACCAAAGCTGCCGAAGCTCGAACTCGCCGCCCGCTTGAACGGCGGATGGGAATTCCGCGCGGTTCACCACGAGGCGGTAGCCCATCCTCTTGTTGCCTTCGTCGATGAGATCGGGTCGCTCCGCATAGAAGGAGGCCGCCCCGAAGTCGCCGTCATGTCCCATGATCGTGATGTAGTTGGGATGCAGCTGCAGCGCCTCCTCGAGGGCCGCGTCCGGCGAGTAGCCCGAGCCGTTGCCGACGTAGTAACCGTATCCGCCAAAAAATTCCGCGATCAGCGGAAGGCTGCGGTTGCTGCTGAAGAACGACTCCAGAAGTTGCCGGTCGTATGTCCGCAGAGCGCCAGCGGCACCGTCCCTGCGAAATGTCAGGTTCGGCTTGGTCAGCGCGTAATCGAATGCGGACCAGCTCATGTAGTCTTCGTAGGAAGAGGGATTGTTCACCTCCGGCGTCATCTCGCTGCGCCACTCGTAGGAATTGGACAGAGCGAGTATTTTGTCTTCGTTCCACGCGTCGTACCACTTGTCGATAATCGACCGGAGCGTGGCGATCCGCTCCGCGTAGCTGTCAAAGTCATGGCCGCTATGCCATTCGCCCCAGGTGCCGTAGCCCCGCAGGTCGACGATGTCCAGCCTCGGATCGTCCCGGTACCTGTCCGCGAAGGCTTCCAGGAACGTCTCCAGCTTCTCCATGAAGACGGGATGCGTGTAATCCGGCAGCTTGAAGGAATAGCCCTGATCGAACCGCTCCTGGTAAGGCACGCCGTATTGCTGGAACAGCCACTCCGGCACGCTCTTCGCATAGCCGTAGCCCGAGATCATCATGGCGTCCGTGGAAATGCGGAAATGAATTCGCTTGCCCAAGTCCGACCAATAATCGATCGCCTCGTCGAGCAGCGACCAGTCGTACTGTCCTTCCGTCGGCTCGAGCTCGCCCCAATGGGTGAGGACCGCGACATTGTCGACCTCGGGGTA
>JAQSXN010000088.1 GCA_029256665.1 Paenibacillus sp. | reverse complement strand
GACGTACGGCGAATATAGCACAAACGTCAATAAAGTATTCGCTGCAGGCGACATGCGCCGCGGTCAAAGTTTGGTCGTATGGGCCATCAACGAAGGCCGCGAGGTTGCTCGCGAAGTGGACAAATATTTGATGGGATCTTCCATGCTGCCATAAGGCTGCGGGAGATCGGCTTCCATAGGACATGGAAGAGTCATGGAGCAGGTTTAAAGCGCCCTCGGGCGCTTTTTCTTGCTTTCGGGTTCCATCCACATGCAAGGAAAACGATAGCGGAGGTAAACGTCGATGATCAAATATGGTTTGGATACCGTTACGGAGCTGAAATTTCTAGCCTTTGAGCCTCGGATTGAACAAAGGGACGCGCAGTGGGTCGATATCGTGCTGGAGCCGACGCTCGCGGATTCGACGCCCGTGCCGGACGACATGATCGACTTCTCGATTTGGGTCATCTGCACGCTTGACGGATCGATCGCGCAGATCCTGCCTCAGGATGAAGACTGCGACTGCGAATATAACTTTACCGTAGGGGAGAAGGAGCAGATCAAAGCATACGTCGAGCGAGAAGAGATTCAGACGGCCATCGCAAATCTATCATCCCCGTAAGCGGGGAAGTTATGGTAGAATCGGGGTGACACTATATCCAGCAACGAAAAGGGAGCGAGGTTCATCGTGAAGACGTTAGTCATAGCAGAGAAACCGGATATGGGACGCAATATCGCTTCCGCCATCGATCCCAAAGCCAAAAATCACCGAACGTACATAGAAGGCGAACATTACATTATAACGTGGGCAATCGGCCATCTTATCGGTCTTGCCGAACCGGATGCCTACGATACCAAATACAAGAAGTGGAATATGGAGCATCTGCCCATTATACCGGAGCAATTCAGACTGGTGCCGAACCGCAAAACGATTGATCAGTTAAAGGTAATCGGTGAATTAGCCAAACGATGCGGCACGCTGGTTAATGCCTGCGATGCCGGGCGGGAGGGTCAATACATCTTCTCGCTCATTCAGCGGCATCTAAAGCTTAAGCAGCCCGTCAAACGGTTGTGGATATCCGATCTGACGCCGGAGACGATCCGCAAAGGGTTCGCCGAGCTGAAGGAAGGCAGCGAATACGATAATTTAACCAAAGCGGCTACCGCGCGCAGCGAGGCGGACTGGCTCATCGGCATGAACGGCTCGCGCGCTTTTACGACCAAACATAACGTCCTGTTGTCCGTCGGACGCGTGCAAACGCCTGTTCTCGCGCTGATCTATGATCGCCAGAAGACGATCGAGGCGTTTACGTCGCTCAAATATTTTGAAGTCGAAGCGACGTTCAAACAGGACGAGACGGTATATCGCGGCATGTGGCAAGGCGAGCGGATGACGGATAAAGAAAAAGCCGAAGCCATCGCGAACAAGGTAAAAGGGAAAATGGGGAAGGTCGCCTCCTACGAGATCAAGGATGTGAAGGAATATCCCTTTAAGCTGTATGATCTGACGCTGCTTCAGCGCGAAGCGAACGGCAAGTACGGCTTCTCGGCCAAAAAGACGCTGGATACGGCCCAAGCGCTCTACGAAAAACATAAGGTCATCTCTTATCCGAGAACGAACTCCAATTACGTGACGGAGCAGAATATCCCCGAGATGCACAAAACGTTGCAGGCTCTAAAAGGAACGGCATACGACGAATGGGTCGAAGGAGCCAATAGGTCGCTTGTGCACAAAGGAAATAAATTTATTTGCAATCCTGGCAAGGTCGAGGATCACCACGCCATCCTGCCGACCAACCGCAAGGCATCGGGATTATCGCCCGACGAACAAAAGCTGTACGACATGGTCGTTCGCCGATTTCTTTCCCAGTTCTATCCGGCGGCCGAATATAAGTCTCATACCGTCGTCACGGAGGTCGAACAAGAATCGTTTAAGACCAACGTGAAAGAGCTGGTTAGCCTCGGCTGGAAGGTCATTTACGCCGATCAGGCAAAAGGCAAAGACAAACCGGCCAAAAAAGGCAAAGACGAGGAGAGCGAGGAAGAGGAGGAGGTCAGCGAGCCCTTCCGACTTCATGGAAACGCTCCCGCCTACTGTCAGGATGCGGCCATGAAAGAAAAAGATACGCAGCCGCCCAAAGCGTATACCGAAGGCACGTTGCTCAAAGCGATGGAAAGCGCCGGCAAGCAGATCGAAGACGAAGAAGTGCGCGACGCGATGAAGGATTCCGGTCTGGGAACGCCGGCCACTCGCGCAGCCACGATCGAACGTCTCAAAAACGTCGGCTACGTGGAGATGCAAGGCAAACGTATACTGGTGACCCAAAAGGGCCGGACCGCGATCGAGCTCATACGAGCCGCCGGCGTGGAACTCCTGACATCCCCGGAAATGACGGGCATGTGGGAGAAAAGGCTGACGGAAATCGCCCGCGGCGCGGCATCGAACCTGCAATTCATGGACAACGTCAAAAAATTCGCGACGATGATCGTCGAGAAGGTGAGAGTCCAGTCGCGCGCCGACTTGGCTTCGTTCGGCACGGAGCAGAAGGCGGAAAGGGTCAAAGGGAAAGGAACGGGCGTATCCGGCTCGCGCGGCAGAAGATCGTCGACGGAAAATCAAACCGGCGGAACGAGGGGAAGCAGAAGCTCCGGCAGCGCGGCGAAGGAAGGGAGCAGCGGCAAGAGAAGCGTGGCAAAGTCCGGCGGAACCGCCGTCGCTTCACGGGCTGTCGCGACCTCATCGGCTACAGCGAGCGGAGAACCGAGTACCGTAGCGGCTTGTCCAAGACCAGGCTGCGGCGGACGCTTGTTTATGGGCAGGAAGGGCTATGGCTGCTCCAATTATCGAAGCGGATGCTCGTTCGTCATTTGGAAGGACAGCTACGGGCGCAGTTTGACGGATACGCAGGTCAAAGCGCTCGCGGAGAAGGGCAAGACGGCTAAGCTAAAGCTCGTTCTCGCGGACGGCAGCGCCGTCGAAGGACGAATCGTCGTGCGTGACCCTTCGACAGGAGAGCTGTCCGCGGAATATTAATTACTTTTGAATAAATCGGCTAATCGCTTGCGGCACCTCGCGCAGATGATCCAGCGTCAAGAAGGCGCCTTTGGGCTGCACGTTGATCTGGATGACGTTGTAATGCCATTCTTCCATGGTGCGCATATGGATGGCATGAATGCCGGCCGTAAGCGCGGGGACGACATCCGTGCGGATGGAATTGCCGACCATCCAGGTGGCAGTGCGGTCAAAGGCGTTATTCGCCAAAATTTGCTCTAGCGCTTCATTATTTTTGAGCTGGCGAATATAGATGCGGGCAGCGTCGAAATACCGCTCCAAATTCATCCGTTCGATCTTCCGCCGCTGAATGAGAAGCTCGCCACCGGTATAGAGATGGAGCTCATGACCGGCTTCCGCGAGCGCGTCGAGCGTCTCTTCCATATGGGGATAAGGCTCCGTCTCGTGATCGTAGACGCTCATCCCGAGCTTCCACAGAAAATCTTCTTCGACGACGGAACGTTTGCGCCCGGTCAGATCGCTATAATAAACGTACGTATCGATAAACGATTGGGGAAAATGTTCGCTCTTGAAGCCCGTATTCCCGATGAGCGCGATGTCGCGTTCCATCTGCATGTCGCGCACGGCTCCGGCGCTCACCGGCTCATAACCGCGGAACCAGGTCGTCATGGAATCCACGAATTGGTCCACGACGAAGAAAAAATATTTGTTGCAGTAAATGAGCGTGTCGTCTAAATCGAACAGGATCTGCTGTTTCATGCGGGTTGTCTCCTTTGGCAAGGCAATTGCTACGTATGATCAATCTACCTTAAAGCCCATAAGGAGTCAATCCGGACCGTTGTTTCCCGCACGCGCTACATAGATTGAGGCTCTGCTCCGCATAATGGTAGTGGAGGTGACGATATGCCGCACAACAAAAGCAATAAAATAAACAATCGTCAAAATGAATCCAGCATCAACGAAGAAGAACAGACGGTCAAAGCGGAAAAAGCCGCGAAACGACCGCCTAGCCTGAACGGCATCAACAAGAAGCCTTAGCAGGAACGGCTGCTTGATGAAGCTAATCGATGCGAACAAACAGAGATCGAATCGTCGTTCTCTCCAGGCTGTCGGAACAATCGACAGCCTGGTTTTTATGCAAAATTCGTCGTTCGCGCCACTAGGCGGGGCCAATGCAGCGCGTGCGAATATGTCGATGATCTGCCCGTAATCCGCCCAACAAAAGAAGAAACCCGACGTTTCCGCAAAAACGTCGGGTTTCCCTGTGCGTGAAAGTGTCGTTCCATCCATCAGCACGGATAGGGATTAAGCATATTTGAGCTGCGAAGCGGCCAGCTGATTCTTGATAAAGGCGATGCGCTTGCGAACGTAGAAGTCGCGGCTGTCTCCTCTCAGCTCCTTGGGACTGATCACCTCCTCCGTGTTGTTATCGATGATAACGAGTCTCCCGTCCCTGTAAAACTTGAAGGTCAAATCGCGGTTAGGTCTTACCTTCTCGACGTAGCGGAAATTCTCACAGTTGATCTTCATGGTGATCTTGCCTCCTTATAAGGAAATTGAAAGTTCAGAACATTTGTTCTTATTTTGATTATACCAAACATTTGTTCGTGTGGAAAGTGTTTTTTATTTCACGTAAACTAGATTTATAGAAGCGTTTGCAGAGAGCAGAGAGGGAGCGGAAGATGCTAAGAATAAAAGGATTGACGAAACGCATTCCCGGGGGACCGAAAGTACTGAGCGATATTAGCTTTGATGCTTACGAGGGCGACTTTATCGCGGTAAAGGGGGCGAGCGGCAGCGGCAAGTCGATGCTGCTGAAGTGCCTCGCCTTGCAGGAGAGCTGGACGAGCGGCAGCTACCAATTCGACGGCAAGGACGTATTCGCGGAAGGCTGGTCCGGCAAGACGAAGGTCAAACGGCAAGTGGCCTATCTTGAGGAGAAGCCGTATCTCAATCCGGACAAGACCGGCCTCAAAAACGTCATCATCGGTTCCGTCAGCCAGACGCCGGCATGGCGGAGATGGACGGGCATGATGCGCAACGACGATTATATGGGCGCGATGGATATGATCGAGAAACGCGGACTCATCGACAAAGCGCATATGAAAGCCAAACATTTGAGCGGCGGCGAACGCCAGCGGATGGCGGTCGCGAGGGCGCTTGTGCACGGCGCGAAGGTTATCGTGGCGGACGAGCCGGTCTCCGGTCTTGATCCGCACGCGGCGGATGCCGTACTTGGCGAATTGAAGTCGCTCTGCAAGAACGAGGGCATCATCGTTATCGCCGTGCTGCATCAAGGCGATTGGGCGGAACGTTACGCCGACCGGATATTGGGCCTCAACCAAGGGCAGCTCGTCCTCGACGTTTACGGCCGCCGATTGACGGAGCGCGAAAAGGGTCTGATGTAAGGCGAAAGCCTGGAGAGAGCATGTTCCTAAGCGCGTAGTGGCGATACTCGGCGGTCAACGCGTTTTCTTGCGGGCGGGAATGGGATAGGCAAGCGAGCGCATAGAATAAACCATCTTTCAATCGGAAAGGTGTGTTCTTCTATGCCAAGCCAAAATCCGCCCGTCGTGCGATCGGTCAAATCGACGTTCCCGAAGGCGGAGATTACTTACCCGCATGTATCCGGCGGGACGAGTCCGGCGGCGGACGCGTTAATGAACGAAACGATCATAGCCCATGTGCGCCAACTGGTCCGCGAACAAGGCAGCCTGGAGGATCCCAAGGCGGAGATGCTCGGCTACTTCGAGATCAAGACGAACGAAAAGGACGTGTTCAGCGTCTCGTTGTGTAATTACGCGTACACGGGCGGGGCGCACGGCATGACGCTGCAGCGCTCCTTGACCTTCAAGGCTTCGACGGGCCATACGTACGAGCTGGAGCAGCTGTTCAAGCCTGGCAGCGATTACGTTGGACGGATCAGCAAGTTCGTGGCGGCGGGCATCAAGGCGAGGGATATCGTGCCGCTGGAGCCGTTTAAGGCGATATCGCCGGAGCAATCGTTTTATGTGGCGGATCGTTCGCTTGTCGTCTATTTCCAGCTATATGAGCTTGCGGCTTACGTTTACGGTTTTCTGTATTTCCCCATATCCGTATACGAGCTTGGCGATATAATAGCCGAAGACGGGCCGCTGGCGCCGATGCTCGAAGGATAAATGCAAGCTGTTTAACTGAAACGTCCTGCCAGTCGGCAGGGCGTTTTCCGTGTTTTTGCCAGCCGATTGCCCCCGGATATCGCACCTGGCGAGAATGGTCAAAGTAATGCCGCCCTCCACGCGAACATACATTACCGTAGGGGGTGTAATTATGATCGTTCCATTAGCGGGCCTGCTGTTCGCGGCCGTCGTATGCGCGTTCAGCCTGCTTGTTGCCGGAAAGGCGCAGCAAGGCTTGCGGTCAACTCGCTACCAAAGCTTGATTCAATATGGCAAGGAGACGCAAGCCGCTCAGGACAAAAGCGATCTGCATCGCTTCGGCTTGCCGCAGCTGTTTCGCCGCACGAATGGAGGTTTTGCGGCCGCAGGCATGTCCATGAACGCGATGGGCATGGTCGGAGGGGCCGCGCTTCTATTCGGACCGGCGCTCGCGTCCGGAGGCCCTACGGCGATTAGCATAGGTTTGCCATTCGTCGCCCTGTTGTCCATCTGCGTCAGCGCGTCTCTGGCCGAACAATCGTCCGGCGTGCCGACGGCAGGCGGCGTCTACCATGCTGCATATCAGCTAGGCGGGCGGAAGTGGGGAATCCGCGCGGGCTGGCTGCAGACTGTCGGATATCTGTCCAAGCTTGCGCTGTTTACCGGCGGCTTCGCTGTTATTGCCGACGGATTGCTCTCTTCCCGTTTAGGCTACGAAACGACGGCGCTGACGTTCATCGCGGCAGCCGCAATCGGAGCGCTTACCCAAGCGTCTGCAAGCCATTACGGGGCAGGCATGGCCGGCAAGCTTCAAGCGGGCGGCATCTGGCTTCAGCTATTCGTCGTGTGCGCGGTGCTGGCGGGACTTGTCTGGTTGTTCTGGCCGGGCGATTATTCGCCCGTCGTCGTCTACGAATGGCTGGACGGCAGCTTGGAGTCGCCCGTCAGGCCCTTGATGCTGACGATGGGGATCCTGCTGCTGGCCGGGCTGTTCACCGGAATGGACGGTGCGGCGCACGGCGCGGAGGAAACGGTCGAGCCGCGCGTACGCGTGCCATGGGCGATTTTTTTGTCCACGTCGTATACATACATCGGTCTGTTCGTTTTATTGTTTTTTATGACGCTCGTCATTCTGCCGTCTAATAGCCTCCCGATCGTATCTTCCGACATGTTCCGGACGGAGGGACTCGGCGCGTTCGTTCAGCATGCCGCCGCTGCATGGGGAGGATCGTATATCCTGCCTCTGTTCGTGCTGGCCTCCTTATGGCTGAGCGGCTATCAGACGATGACGGCATGCTCGAGGGTCGTATTCAGCATGGCGAGAGACGAGGCGCTGCCGTTCAGCAGTCGACTCGCGAGGTATTCCGTTCGCCGTAGGCTCCCGCTTATGGCGGTCTGGTTCGTCGCCGTCGCGGCATTGGCTCTGCTGGTGTCCGTCGGCCTGCTGCAGCCGTCCGGGGCGTTCCTGCCGCTCGTATCCGCCGCGATCGTCGCCTTGCATTTGGCTTGCGCCATCCCGATCGGGCTCGGCTTGCTGGCGGACATCGACGCTCGGAAGGCGATTCACGGCCAAAGGAAGTCGGCCGCCGTTTCTTCGCGCAAGCAGTCCCCGCCTTGGCATTTGGGGAACTGGAGCTTCCCGATTCGCGGAGCGGCGCTTGCGTGGTTGCTCATAAGCGCCGTCATGACGGCGGGGATCGTCCATCCGTTCGGCGGCATCGCGGCTGCGGGCGCTACGCTAGCGGTTACGGCGATAGCCGCCTTCAAGCTGGAGAGGAAACCGGCGCCGCACGGCGGGCCTGTAGTCAAGACCATAAGACAAGCGAAGGAACAGCAGAAGGAAGCCAAGGAGAAGATTCGCTGATTCGGGAGCGAGTGCGAAGGCGCGCTAGGGATGGCTAAGATGGAATTTGATGAATCTTGGGAATGTTCAGACAATTGCAGAAGCCTGCGCCGGCTAAGGGAAATGAAAGCGCCAAGCGGGAAATAAGCGAAAATTTCTCCGGTATATTTCCCGGGGAAGCGCATGGATTTACAGGAATAAGAGGTTTTCGACAGGATGAGGGCGATAGGCGGGGAGAGATCCTGTCGAAACGGGCGGAGTCGTAGCGGTTCGCGGAGTAAGCGGCTTAGTCGAGAAGCTGGGCGCGGTTAGGAAATACGCGCGGGGGCTCGCGCGACTGCCGCTTATTTCCCGTGATTCGATCGCAAGCCGGCACAACGGGGTGAATGGACGAGAGCCAATCACCTTCCTTTTGCCATGATCTCCCTCCAAGGCTTATAATATAAAAGTCAGAGACTCGCAAAGGAGGGACAGGCAGATGTTGCATAGGGCGGTTACGCCATCCATCGTATCCCTTCAGGTCGGCATGCCCGCGCTAATTGCCCACGGTTCGAAGGAAGTGCTTAGCGGCATTTTCAAACAACCGACGGACGAGGCATGTTACGCGGGAGGAAACGGCGTAGAGGGAGACGGCCAAGGCGATACCATTAATCACGGAGGGCCGGACAAGGCGGTGTGCGCCTACTTCGACATACGATACCCGTACTGGGAGAAGCAATTCGGCCGGCCCTTCGAGCCGGGATCGTTCGGGGAGAACGTCACGATCAGCGGATGGTCGGAAGAGGAGCTGAATATCGGCGATATCGTCCAAGCGGGCGATGCCGTCCTTCAGGTCAGTCAACCGCGGCAACCGTGCTTTAAACTCGGGATCCGTAACGAGCTCCCGAACTTGCCGATGCTGGTGCAGCAGACCGGTTATTCGGGCTTTTATTTCCGGGTGCTGGAGCCGGGCCGCTTGCAAAAGGGGCAGGAGCTGACCTTGATGGAGAGGCATCCTGCGGGAATTTCCGTCATGGAAGCCAATGTAATCATGTATCGGCAAAAGGACAATGCGCCAGCCATCGAGAAACTGCTTGCCGTCAAGGAGCTTGCCGCCAGCTGGCATGAACAGCTGGGAGGCCGGCTTGCGAAGCTGCGAGAAGCGGAGCTGTCATAAGTCAACGGAGGGGAGAGGCCTTGCGTGGCGACCATAGAAGAGCATATCGATGCCGCGGTAAGCAAGTATGAGTGGGAAGCTCCTTACGCTTCGGAGAATGCCGCGGCCAGCGGGATGAACAATACGACGAGGATCATAAATAGCGGAGATCGCAAATATGTGCTCCGTCTATACAATAATCATGGCGACGTCGATACGGTGAAGCTGGAACACGAAGTGCTGAAGGCGCTTTCGGGAGCGGATCTGAATTTCCGGGTGCCGGATCCCGTAGCCAACACAGAAGGAGAAACGGTAACGGTATTGCCGGATGGCAAACTCGCTTGTTTGTTCCGCTATATCGAAGGCGTGCGGCCGGACCCCTATAATACGGCGCAGGTCCAAGCCCTTGGAGCGGCAACGGGTTCCATAAGCTTGGCGCTTAACGGCATTCGTTGCGCGGCCGCGCCGCAATACAGTCCATATTACGAGCTTGGCAGCACCTATGAGGCGATGGACAAACCTGCCTTTCTGGCGCTTGCCGACCGCGATCCTTCGTTTCGCGGGCAGGCTTTGCAATTCGGATATTTGCAGGAGCAGCGCGAGCAAGCGCTTAGACAATGCGAACGAGTAGCTGCTTTGCCGCGGCAATGGATTCACGGCGATATCTGTTGCGGCAACGCGCTTCGCATCGGAGATCGCATATCCGGCATCCTCGATTTCGAATTCGTCACGATCGATTCCCGCGCCATGGAGCTTGCGGTCATGCTCGTTGACTTGCTCAAAAAGGATATTGCGAGCGGAAGCCGGGATCGGCTGATGGTCGCGGCGGAAGCGTTTCAGAATGTCGTGAAGCTAACGTCCGAGGAGAGAAAGCTGCTGCCTATTCTCATGAAGCTGCGATTGCTGGATATTACGCTCCATTTCGCGGCGCGATACCGCGACGGG
>JAQSXN010000087.1 GCA_029256665.1 Paenibacillus sp. | reverse complement strand
GTTTCCGTTTCCCCGGGAACCGCCGGGAATGGAAAAAGCGTCGTCCCCGAGTCTTGCATAGTAGGGACGACGCTTAATCGGCGTTTCGATTGGAAGCTGCGAACGCTGCCGATTACTCCTTTGCCGGAGCTGCCGGAGCGTCCGTTGCTTCCGGGGCGCCGGAAGCGGTAGGCGCTTCTTCTTCTAGCGTGTTCGTGATTTTTGCTTTGCCGCGAAGCTCCGTAATCCAAGCATCGGATTGCGTGCGGGCTTCTTGACCGATCAGCATCGTGCGGATCGCGGCTTTTTTCTCGTCGAAGTTGGGCTCTACCGCAGCCTTGTAATCCGTTTTCTTAATGATATGGTAGCCGAATTCGCTCTTCACGACTTCGGAAATTTCGCCGACTTCCAGCGCGAATGCCGCTTTTTCGAACTCGGGGACCATTTGGCCGGTGCCAAAGAAGTCGAGGTCGCCGCCGTTAGCGGCGGAACCGTCCTTCGATTTGGCTTTCGCCGTCTCCGCGAAGTCAGCGCCGCCTTTCAGATCGGCGAGAATCGCATCGGCTTCTTCTTTCGTTTCGACCAGGATGTGGGAAGCGCGAACCTGCTCGTCGCCGCCGCCAAGCATGGCCTTGTTCTCGTCGAAGTACGTTTTCACTTCCTCGTCCGTTACGTCCGTCTTGGATTCCAGCGCTTTGCGGATCATGGCGGACAGCTTCATATCTTGGCGAAGAGCTTCCACGGTGTAGCCGTTCTGCGTAAGTGCGGCTTGGAATGCTTCTTCCGTGCCGAACTGCAGCTTCAGCGCTTCCAGCTCGTCGGTAACGTCTTGATCGGAGAACGCGATGTTGCTGGCGGTCATTTCTTGCTGAACCAGATTCTCCACGATCAGATTGTCCAGCGCCGCCTTGCCGCTCGCGCCTACGAGCAGATCGTACAGCTGCTCCTTCGTAATGTTCGTGCCGTTAACCGTCGCCACGGCTTCGCTGTTGCCGCCGCCGAACGGAGGTTTAATCAGGACGACGATCAGAGCGATGACGAGCACGCTGGATAATACGATCCAGCCGAGAGCTCCGCCTTTTTTGGCCGGCTGCGGCTCGTGCGCCTGCGCCAGCATGGCGGCAGGAGCGGCCGCGGCTGCCGTTTCTTTGCGCGCGTCGTCGTTTTCGTCCGTGTCCGCTTCGTAAAGCTCTTCGTCCGAACGGTCTTCCGCAAGCGCTTCCGCTTGCTCCGTTGCTTCGCCTTCTTCGTAAGAATATCGTTCTTCTTTTTCCGCGCCGATATCTGTTTTCTTCCCGTTAGGACGCGTTTCGTCTTGACTGCTCATTCCTCGTAACTCCCTTCAATTTGCAATTCTCCAACTACTATACCAAATGCTTGTCCGAAAAACCTTAATCTTAAATAAAAAAACCTGACGAATTCCCGATATCCGCTATTCATGTCAGGCGCTTCTAATGTTAGAATTAAAACGACAATTGCTGACATGGGGGGATCGCTTGATTAATCTAGAGGGTAGCTATAACGGATGGATCGTGTTCCTTTCCTTCGCAATTGCTCTAATTACGTCATATTCCGCGCTTAATTTGGCCTATCGCACTTCCCGCTCGAAGGGGAATGCGAGGCTTGGCTGGCTTGTCGTATCCGGCCTGGTCATGGGCTGCGGCATTTGGACGATGCATTTCATCGGCATGATCGCGTTTCACGTCGAAATGCCCATGACGTATCGGATGCCTACGACCCTTGTTTCCATTCTGGCTAGTATTATGGCTTCTTTGCTAGCTTTCTATGTGACCATGGAGAAGAAGACGACGCGGGCCAGGCTCGCGGCGGGGAGCCTTCTTATGGGAACGGGCATCGTCGCGATGCATTATACCGGCATGCGCTCCATGGAATCGGATATTCTTCATCTGACTTATAATCCATTGCTGCGGGGGCTGTCGGTCGTTATTGCGGTGCTTGCGTCTTACGCGGCGCTGTATTTGCTCAAGAAGTTCAAAGAAAATTCTTCCAGCGTCATGTTTAAGTGGCTCGCGGCTCTATTGATGGGCGTAGCTGTAACCGGCATGCATTATACGGGGATGGAAGCGGCCGAGTTTTGGTGCGTCTCTCCCGAATATGCGGTCACGGGCACGCTCGAAGGGATTAGTCCCGCCTTGCTGCTGTCGATATCCCTTGTCATGACCATAATGGTAACGGTCATCTGGGTAGCTCTTTATTGGGAGCGGCACATGCTCAGGCGGCTGGCCTATAACGACGCGCTTACCGGATTGCCGAACAGGCACGCGATGAACCAGATGTTCGACGAGAAGCTGAAGCTGTCTGAAGGAAGCTCCGTTCTGTACATCGATCTGGATCAATTTAAGCTGATCAACGATACGCTGGGACACGATATGGGCGACTTGCTCGTGCGGGAAGTGGCGGGGAGGCTGGGTCAATTCGTGAGCCGGGGCAGAGCGGTCTTCCGGCTTGGGGGAGACGAGTTCCTTATGATCATTAACGATCTTAGGCAAGAACACATCGAGACGTTGGCAGCCCAGTTGCTGGAAGAGCTGAGGCGGCCGTACTGGTTGGAAGGCAACGAACTGTACGTCACGGTAAGCATCGGCATCAGCTACGCTCCGCGGCACGGCACGGACCGCTCTTCGCTCCTGAAAGCGGCCGATACGGCCATGTATTACGCCAAGAGCCTGGGGAAGAACCAATATTGCGCCTATAACGAAGAGCTTGCCCATCGTTTGTCCCGGCGCATGCAGATCGAGAAGGGACTGCGAACGGCGCTCATCCAGAAGCAGTTCACCACCTATTATCAACCTAAGTGGAACGACGCGTCCCAGAGGCCGATCGGCTTCGAGGCGCTTCTGAGATGGGAGCATCCCAATCTCGGCTCCGTCCCGCCGGACGAATTTATCCCCGTAGCCGAGGAGACGGGGCTCATCATCCCCATGACGAGATGGGTGCTGGAGCAGGCTTGCAGGGACTGCCGCGCATGGAACGACAAGCAGGGCGTCAAGCTCGGCGTATCGGTCAACTTGTCCGCGCATGTCTTCGAGAGCCGCAGCTTGCAAGAGATGGTCGATGCGGCGCTTGCGCGTTCCGGCGTCGATCCCCATATGTTAGAGCTCGAAATTACGGAATCCACCGTCATGTATCACCCTTCGGAAGCAGAAGAGCAGTTGGCGCCGCTTCAGAAGGTCGGCGTAAGGGTTTCCATGGACAATTTCGGATCCGGATTTTCGTTCCTGGGCTCGATCGACCGGATTTCGTTCCAGACGCTCAAGATCGATCGTTTGTATATGCAGGACTACGAATCGCCATCGAAACGCGCGATCGTAGGAACGATCGTCATGCTCGCCAAGCAGCTTGATATCGAACTGATCGCGGAGGGCGTGGAGACGGAGAGCCAGCTGGAGTTTTTGAGAAGCGCCGGCTGCAGCATCATGCAGGGCTATTATTTCAAGCGGCCGATGCCGAAGGAAGAAGTAGATGTTTGGCTGGCCGGATTGTCGGCATAAAGCCGGCTTAAACGCCGGCTATCGGAATATGAATATAGGATCGCTTGAACTTCCACTCATGACGATTGAGGAGGGGATACCGTGGGGAAAGATAGGAAAGTGTTTGCCTGGCTGGCCTTTTGGCTGCTGCTCCCTTTGATCTTCTACGTCGTGCTCCAACTGACGCCGTATGACGGGGTTGTGAATGCGCCTAACGGACATTTCTACATTGTCAGCTTAGTGTCCGCGCTGGCGCTCGGCATGGCCATCGCGGTCGGAATCGTGGCGACGCGCATCCGCAACATCAAGGTCAGCTTCCTGTCGCTGGCCTATGTTTCGTTAGCCGGCATGTTCATTCTGCATGGGTTGTCCACGCCCGGGTTTCTCATTCATCATTCCCCCATCGCCGGTCATGCCGCACAGCTAAGCGTTCTGCTCGCAGCGTTCTGGTTGTGGATGTGCTCGATCTCCGGCGACCATCCCTTCGTTAGATTGCTCGCCAGGCACCAGCGGTGGCTGCTGCCAGCTTGGGTTACGGTATTGCTGGCGTTAGGTCTCGCGCTATGGAACGATCCCGGCGTAACGCAAGTCCTAATGCTTAGGGACACGATCCGAATGTGGGCGGTAACGGCGATCGTTCTTGCGTTCAACAGCTGGACGATTTACCGGAATCTGCAGACGTACGTGGCATCCAGATTGCCGCTCCAGCTGGCCATCGCCTACAGCACGGGCTGGATGTTGGGCGCCCAGTTGATCATGGTAACGGGCCGTACGTGGATGGCGAGCTGGTGGCTGTACCACTTCTTGCTGCTCGCATCCGTCATCGTGATGGTGATCGGAATCGTGAGAGACCATCTGAATACGGGATCCATGACCGCGTCGATCAGAAGACTGTTCCGAGCCAATCCCGAGGATTGGATACGGACGTACATATCCCCTAGCGTCAAGGAGTTGGTTATCGCGACGGAAGCCAAGGACGCTTATACGGCCGGACATAATTACAGAGTGGCGATGTACGCGTTAAAGCTGGGCGAGGAGCTCGGTTTGTCATTGTCGAAGCTGCGCGCGATCGCGCAAGGCGGTCTCGTTCACGACATTGGCAAGCTCTCCATCCCGGACGGCATTCTCAACAAGCCAGGGAAGCTATCCGACGAAGAACGCGGCGTGATCGAGGCGCATCCCGTATCCGGCTACGACATGTGCAAGCGGCTCGGATTCATGATCGACGAGTTGGCGGTTATTAGGTCCCATCACGAGAAGTGGAACGGAAGCGGTTATCCGGATAAGCTCGCCGGTGAAGACATCCCGCTAGTGGCGCGCATTACGGCCGTTGCGGACGTGTACGACGCGCTCACCTCGTCGCGCTCCTACAGGAAAGCGATGTCCCACGAAGAGGCGATGGAAGTGATGCTCAGGGAAAGCGGCCGTCATTTCGATCCCCGTTGCATGGCCGCATGGGAGAAGCTGGTGCAGGAGCAGTGGCTTTTCTTCCAGAAAACGCTTCAGAACAGCGGGGAGTTAAAGCTGGATTCGCAAGACGGAACGGGATAGGCGAACGAAAAGATCGACGACAATCAACCACTTACTGGAGGTCACAATATGCCATATACGGCTGCCAACAATCGTTATGGATCCATGATTTACAATCGGACGGGCAAGAGCGGGCTCAAGCTGCCGGCTATATCGTTAGGTTTATGGCACAACTTCGGCGGCATCGATAAACCCGAGAACGGAAGGGCAATGGTCAGACGAGCGTTCGATCTTGGCATTACGCATTTCGATCTGGCCAACAATTATGGTCCTCCCGCAGGGTCCGCGGAAGAGACGTTCGGCGCGATTCTCGAGAAGGACATGAAAGTCTACCGCGACGAAATCATCATCTCCACGAAAGCCGGCTATTGGATGTGGGAAGGCCCTTACGGCGAATGGGGTTCGCGCAAATATATGCTCTCCAGCCTGGATCAGAGCTTGAAGCGGATGAAGCTGGATTACGTGGACATCTTCTATTCCCATCGTCCGGATCCCCATACGCCGCTTGAAGAAACGATGGGCGCGCTGGACCATGCCGTGCGTCAAGGCAAAGCGTTGTACGTCGGGATCTCCAACTATAACGCGGAGCAGACGGCGGAAGCGGCTCGCATTCTCAAGGAGCTCGGAACGCCATGCCTCATCCATCAGCCTTCGTATTCCATCTTGAACCGTTGGATAGAAGGCGGGCTTCAGGATGTGCTGGACGAGCGGGGCATCGGCTCCATCGTATTCTCGCCGCTTGCCGGCGGCTTGCTGACGAACCGGTATTTGAACGGCGTCCCCGCGGATTCCAGAGCGGGCGGACCTAGCGTATTTTTGAAGTCGGATCAGATTACCGAGAACAGGCTGCGCCAGATTCGAGAGCTGCAGGAGGTCGCCGAAGCGAGAGGGCAGTCGCTCGCGCAGATGGCGCTTGCTTGGACGCTGCGCGGCGGCAAGGTGACATCCGCGCTCATCGGCGCAAGCCGGGTAGAGCAAATCGACGATAACGTAGCGGCGCTTAACCAGTTGGCGTTCAGCTCCGAGGAGCTGGCGCGCATCGACGCGATCGCCTCGGCAGAGCAATAAGGCAGGCTGCCTTCAAGGAGATATCTTGACAGCGAGTTGCTCATGACATCCGGGCGCCGGTCCGGATACGGGGGGGATAATCCTTGTGAACAGAATGTCGTTAAGAACCAAAGGGATGATTTTTATCGTGCTCATCTCCTTTATCCCTTTGCTGCTTGCGGGCGTCGGCAATTATTCGGCGGTCGAAAAGACGATGCTGCGCTCGGAAATGGACAAGATCGGCAGCAAGCTGAGCGGCCAGGCCGACTCTATCGAAGCTTGGATGGAGATCCGCCGCGCCGAAGTCATGGTGATGAGCCGTACGGACGTTGTCCGCTACGGCTCTTCGTCCGAGCGCAAAACCTATTTCCAACGGGAATTGGTGCGGAGCGGGTTCGCCTATCATACGATCGGCTTCGTTGCAGCGAGCGGCATGGCCGTTCGCAGCGACGGGGCGGATCGGGACATGAGCGGCGAGTCCTTTTTTGCTGCGGCGATGCGGGGGACCGTCATTATCACGGATCCGTACAAGCCCGAGTTCTCGCTTGTGGATCAATCCTATATCGCCGTTCCCGTATATGGAAGCGGGACGGACATCGTTGGCGTCATCTACGCCTCGATTCCTTTTACGTCGTTCACCCGTTTCTTCGATTTCGCGGAATCTATCAACCCGATTCGTTTCTATAACGACGAAGGAGATATTATTTATTCCTCCAAAGGGACCTCGCATCGGTCGAAGTCCATTGCGCAAGATCCCGTACTCGCGGCGGTCTCGGATGATATGCTCGTCAAGAACGAGGGAAGGGCCAACGTCAAGGAATCGGGCGAAGCGTATATGGTGTTCTATTCCAAGGTGCAAGGAACGCCATGGCGGATTGCCATGTCCGAGCCTGTCTCCAGGATGGAGGCGCTGCTGACTCCCATTCTATGGCGGACCGTCACGACGATCGCGATCTCGGAGCTGATTATCGGCATTTTCTTCTATCTCTACTTCGAGAAGATCGTCAAGCGGCTGGAGAGAATCTTGAGCGTGACAGAGCAGGCGGCCGAAGGACAATTCGAGGCGGAGCATCTGGATACGTCCCAATTCGACGAGATCGGCCAGCTCGCCCATTCCGTCAACGGCATGATGGAGCATCTGCAGGAGATGTTCGACAGGCTGAGCGCGATTATCAATCAGAACCAATACGGCTTCATCGTGCTCGACGAGGAATACAAGGTGACGTATTTGAACAAGACGGCGGAAGAGATGCTCGGCTACAAGTCGGAGGAGCTGACCGGCCATGCCACTCCGCTTATGTTTATGGACATGGAGGAGATCGAGCGGGAAGCGGAGCTCTTGACCGAGAAGCTCGGCTACGAGGTTCGGCCGGGGCTCGACGTGTTCCGGGCGCTCAGGGACGCACAGTTTTCCTACGAGCGGGAGTGGACGTTCGTCCACAAGGATGGAACCCGCATTCCGACGCTGCATAGCTCCAGCGGCTTGCGGGACGGCAACGGCAGGTTTACGGGCGTCGTGGGCATGGTGCGGGACATCTCGGATAGAAGGCTGGTCGAGAACGCGCGCAACCGGCTTCTTAACATCGTAGAGTCCGCGCAGGATTTGATTGCATCCATCAACATGGATGGGAATATCGTATACATGAACCGGGCAGGCAGAACGATGCTCGGACTGCCCGAAGACGATTCTTTTCAGCCGGAGGCCAAAACGTATATCGATCCTTCCATGCACGATCAGCTGATGGAGGGAATGCGGCAAGCGCTGGAGTTCGGCTTCTGGAACGGCACCTTGCAGATGAAGCAGGTCAACGGAGAATTATTGTTCGTATCGATGATAATCGTCGTGCACGAGGACGAATATACCGGCGAGACCTTCTTCTCCTGCATCGCGAGGGATATATCCGAGCAGAAGCTGGTGCAGGAGGAGCTAGTGCGCACGACGCTCGAAGCGGAGGAAGCGAACAAGGCCAAGAGCAGCTTCCTCGCCCTTATGAGCCACGAGATCCGGACGCCGCTCAACGGCATTATCGGATTGACCGGACTGCTCCGCAAAACGGAATTGTCCGTCATTCAGAAGGATTACATAGATAAGATGCATCTCTCGTCCGAATCGCTTCTGCGCATTATTAACGACGTGCTGGATTTCTCCAAGATCGAAGCCGGCAAGGTAGAGGCCGAGCACTTCCCGTTCAAGACGGAGGAGCTTCTGAACCGGATCGCGAACCAGCTCAGCGTGTTCCTCGGAGGCAAGGAACAGTTCGAATTTATGATCCATACGCCGGAGCGTATGCCGCAAACGTTGATCGGCGATTCCTTGCGCCTTGAGCAGGTGCTGCTAAATCTGTGCATGAACGCTATTAAATTTACCGGCAGAGGTCTCGTCAAGCTGCAGCTCGAAGTCGAGGCGGAATCGGAGGGGCAAATCTCGATCCGTTTCCTGATCGCCGATACGGGCATCGGCATGAGCAAGGAGCAAGTGGAGCGGCTGTTCATGCCGTTTACGCAGGCGGACAGCTCCACGACGCGCAAATTCGGCGGCACGGGACTTGGCCTTGTCATCTCGCAGAATCTCGTTAAGCTGCTGGGCGGCACGTTATTGGTATCCAGCGTCGAAGGCGCCGGAAGCCGCTTCTTCTTCACGCTTCCGTTCGACGTCGATCCTGCCCGAATCGACGTCGCAGATCGTCAACTGCCGTTCTCGAACGAGCAGACCGTGTGGATACTGGAAGATAGCAAGCGGATGCGCGACCATTGGACCTCGCTTCTGGAAAGCATGGGGCTGACGACAATCGCGTTCGGAAGCTGGCAGACGATGTTCGAGCGGCTGAGGATCGTCGGCGAAGGCGCTCGTCCTCATATTCTGTTGACCGATATGGAGATGCCGGATATGTATGGAACGGAGACATGGCTCGACGTGCATGGCGTCTCCGTTCAGCTTGGCGTGCCGGTCGTGGCGCTTACGACGACCTTCGGCCGGGACGAGCTGCTGCAATTGCCTTACGAGAATCGTCCGGCCGCCATACTGGCAAAGCCCGTTACGCGAACGGCGTTGCTTAAGGCGTTTAAAGAAGCGACCGACCAGTCCACGTTAAAGCTGCGCGCGCCAGGCGAGGCCGGTTCCCAGGAGCCCGTCAAGGAGCGGCGGAGCAAAGTGAGAATTCTGCTCGCCGAGGATAACATGATCAATCAGATGGTCGCGCTCGAGATGCTTAAGGATGCGGGGTACGAGGTGCAGCTTGCGGAGAATGGCCAGGAAGCGCTCGACATGCTGGAGCAAGGAAGCTGGGATCTCGTGCTGATGGATATTCATATGCCCGTGATGGACGGTACGGAAGCCGTCAAAATCATGCGAAGCAAGAAAGAGTACGACTCCATCCCGGTTATCGCCGTCACGGCGAACGTCGTGAAGAAGGATCACGAGCGGTACTTGAAGCTCGGCATGAACGAAGTCATTACAAAGCCTCTCTCCGTGGAGCGCATGCAAGATACGGTTGCGTATTGGCTGGAGCAGAAGGCGCTTGCGGACAGCGGGAACGGCATGCCGGCGCATGAGGAAGGCCGTTCGCTTCGGCAAGACCGGAAGCCTGTACTGGCGGAATCGGCGGCTATTTCTCTTCTCCCGATTGCGGGGATGGACGTCGAGAGCGCGCTGGAGCGCGTGAATGGCAAGCTTCCGATCCTGCGCCACATGATCGATCAATTCAAGCAGGATTACGAGAGATTTACGGACCAACTCCGACTCGCGCTCAAGATGTCCGATTCCGATAAGGCACTCCGCATGCTGCATACGCTTAAAGGAGCGGCAGGGTACTTATCCGCCACGGAGCTTGGAGACGCGGTTGGCAACGTCAGCGAATTGTTGAAGGCGTACAAGAGGGACGAGTTGCAAGTGGCGATTGCCGTTACTCAATTGGAAGAAAAGCTATCGATTTTGCTTGGCGGACTGCGAGAATCCGGCCAACAATTCGACAGAATCGTCTAACATTTTTCTAACAATCTGTTGTTCGTTAGTCCACTGTCATGTATAGTAGAATTACTACTAGAGGATGTTCAAAAACTGAAAACCGAACTTTTTGAACGAATTACTATATGCGATCGACACGAATCTTCAATG